>JBDTVG010000105.1:0-19138 GCA_040007395.1 Chloroflexota bacterium | reverse complement strand
AAAAAGGCAGAAAACTGCTGATCGCCCGTCGCATTTTGCGACACTTTGCTATCGGCCTGCTGCCCATTGGCTTGTAATTCCATGCGTGTGATGCCGTCGGGGTGACTGCCTGATGCCGCTACCGTAATCGCTTGCCCAACGACTGCATCCGCCCCATTTTGCGGAGCCTGAATCGAGACGATAGGTCGCTGCGACGAAGTGGGCGAAACGCGCGGCGTAGGGGTGGTCGGAGCCACTCCCAGATTGCAGGCTGCGCCCACAAATGCCAGTATAATCAAAAAAGCAGATAGCCGAGTCCACAAACGGCGATAAAAACGACTGTAGACATTCACGCAGCGGTTCTCCTCAAGAAGGCAAGCCGACCTGCAAATCAGGTGTATGGTATGTGCATTGTAGCAAAGCCGCCGATATTAAGCCAGTTAAAGTGTGTAAGCGTAATCGAAGCGTAGGGTGAGTCGTTATTCGCCCCGGCAAGTGGTAAAATATGGCGCTCCGACTTCCCAACTGACTGCTCAAACAGAAATCAATATGTACGCAGAATTGGCTATCTATCAGGCTCCTGTCCAGCAGACATTCCACTATGCTGTGCCTGCTGATCTGACGGTTACTATCGGGCAACTGGTCGAGGTTAGCTTTCGCACAGGACGTTCGCAAGGCATTGTGCTCGCTCTCACCGAAACCAGCCCGATCCCGCATGTCAAGCCAATTCTGGAGATCATCGCGGCGGAGCCAGTCGTCACGCCGACACAGATCGCGCTGGCGCGTTGGATGGCAGAACAAACCCTGACTCCTATCAGTGCGTGTTTGTGGCTGATGCTGCCACCGGGTCTATCCAAACGCGGCGATACCCTCTATACCCTGCTCGATCCTGACATAAATACCGACGAAAAAGTCGTGACGCTGCTCAAGGAACGCGGCCCCTTACGCGGCGCACAGATCGATCACGCGCTGCCGCGCAGTCGTTGGCGTGTCGCCCTCGATCCGTTTATCAAGCAGCGAATTGTGAAGCGTGAAGCCATCCTTGCGACCCCAGATGTAAAAGCGCGAACCGTCAGAACGGTACAACTGGCGATCTCGCCGGAACAGGTCTATGAGCTTATCGGCAGCCTCAGAAGCCAAAAGCAGATTGCCGTTCTAAACTTGCTTGCCGAACAACCTGATCAGTCTGTGCCACTCGATATGAGCGTGATTGCCGAACAAACAGGCGTGGACAGTGCCGTGATCCATCGCTTGGTTGAGAAAGAGTTGGTCAGGGTCGGTGAGGCTGAACGCTGGCGCGATCCGTTGGCGGGTCGGGAATTTGTACCCGCCAACGCGCCACCGCTGACCCCTCAGCAAGCCGACTCTTGGGCAGTCATTGGTCAGCATATCGAAGCCTTGGCTGATCCCCAACGTGATGAGCCGTCACGCACCTACCTGTTATATGGCGTAACGGGTTCCGGCAAAACCGAGATCTATCTGCGAGCAATTGAACAGGTGTTGGCACAAGGGCGACAGGCCATTGTCCTTGTGCCAGAGATCGCGCTTGTCTCGCAGACTGTACAACGTTTCGCGGCACGCTTCCCGGATCAAGTGTCGGTGGTACACAGCAGCCTGACCGATGGCGAACAATATGATACATGGCGACGGGCGCGATCCGGTGAAATTGGTGTGGTTATCGGCGCACGATCCGCACTGTTTACGCCATTACCCGATGTCGGTCTTGTCGTGCTAGACGAGGAACACGACGATAGTTATAAGCAGTCGCCGCCGCTGCCACCACCCTACTATCATGCGCGGGCGACAGCGACAGCAATGATGCAGCTTAATCGCGGTACGGTGATTCTCGGTTCGGCAACCCCTGACCTGAACACCTCATTCCGCGCCCAACGTGGCGAGATCGAACTGCTACGATTGCCTGATCGTGTAATGGTTCACCGTGAACGGTTGGCAGAACAATCGCACCCGATAGCGATTCCAGCGGAGCGCTATCGGGCGGTGGAAGCTGCCGACGCGATGTTTGCGCCACTGCCCCCCGTGCAAGTCGTCGATATGCGCCAAGAATTGCGAGCCGGGAATCGCAGTATGTTCAGCCAAGCGCTACGCACCGCGCTCAATGAAGTGCTGGTGCTTGGCGAACAGGCCATGTTATTTCTAAATCGACGCGGTACAGCCTCATTCATCCTGTGCCGTGATTGTGGTTATGTGGCAAAATGCCCGCGCTGCGAAATGCCCTTGACGTATCACCAATCGCAGGCGCAGCTCTCGTGTCACCAATGTGGTTTTCATGCCCCACAGCCCGCGCAATGTCCCGAATGTCAGAGCAAACGCATCCGCTATTTTGGGGCGGGAACTGCCAGCCTTGAAGAAGCTGTGCATCAAGAATTTCCGCAAGCCCGCACGATCCGTTGGGATCGCGACACTACGCAGGAACGCGGCGCACACGATGTAATTCTTGAGCGGTTCGTGAGTGGCGAAGCGAACGTCCTCATCGGCACTCAAATGATCGCCAAAGGGCTGGATATTCCACGGGTAACATTAGTCGGGGTTGTGCTGGCGGATACGGCCCTTGGCTTGCCCGATTACCGTGCCGGAGAACGGGCTTTCCAGCTATTGACTCAGGTGGCAGGGCGTGCCGGACGGAGTTGGCTAGGCGGGCGTGTGATCTTGCAAACCTATCAACCCGACCATTATGCGGTTCAAGCCGCTGCAAAACATGATTACGATCTATTTTACGCGCAGGAGATCGAGTATCGGCGTACTTTGCAGTACCCACCCTTTAAGCGGCTGGTCCGTATCCAGTTTCACTATCCGACAGCATTGCAAGCCCAACGTGAAGCCGAGCGCGCCGCCGAAATGTTGAAGCGTCGGATTGTCGAAGAACAGTTGACTGCTACCGATTTGATCGGCCCTGCACCCGCCTTCTTTGGCAGAGTCAACGATGTCTATCACTGGCATTTGCTGGCACGGACAACAGAGCCTCACTTGCTCCTGAAGGATCTCACGATTCGTCCCGGTTGGTATGTGGACATCGATCCCGTAGATATTCTGTAGTTGACTTACCTTACTCGGCAGGTTATCTTGTTGCCGGGAGTGGTTAGGTTCTGGTGAGCTTCCCAATCTTCAAAATTGGTGACGGGCCGCTTGGCGCGTCCGTGGTGGGTTCGACTCCCACTCACTCCCGCCTCATTGCAATAACGAATCGGGGCGAAGTCTACCACGCTGGCAGACTTCGCCCCGAACCTTGATTTAACGCTTTATGCGTTTTTTCAACTGCTTACCCTTAAAATATGAGAATAACCTAATCCGCTTTGTCCACCGTTAGTGGGTTTCTGTGGCGTGGAATTCCTTCAATTCGCCTGTCGCCGCATAAACTGCTCGTTCACAGATATTGGTGGCACGGTCGCCAATGCGTTCCAGATTGTGCGAAACCCACAATAGGAAGGTCGCCCGTTCTATCGTCGCAGTATCTTTGATCATGATCTCAAGCAAGTCTTTGTAAACCTGATCTTGTAGGCGGTCAACATCTTTGTCCCGCTCGACAAGCTTTTCTGCCAATGCTGCATCATGTTCCAGAAAGGCATCGACAGCGCCCTTGACCATCTCACGACCTATTTCCGCCATCTGGGGGATGTCCACCAGCGGCTTGAGCAACGGTTGGTCGATCATGCGCAGCGTCAGGCGGGCGATCCCGGCAGCATGGTCACCAATGCGTTCCAGATTCGTAGCAACACTGAGCGAACCAACAATATCGCGTAGATCGGTAGCATTGGGCTGCTGTGTAGCGATCACGGTGTAACATTTTTCTTCGATGGCATAGCGCACGTCGTTTAGGTTTGAGTCGTTCGCGCTGACTTGCTGTGCCAGATCGGCATTGCGTTCTTGCAACGCCTTCATACAATCCACAATTGCTTTGTCCGTCATACTCGACAGCCGCAGCAGATGGTCACGAATGTCAATCAGCGAACGGTCAAATAATACCCGCGTCGGCATGTGTAACTCCCCATCGGAATCGGTTCAAGATCGAGACTATAAGCGATCTCGCAGTCTAACACAATGGTAAGCCACAAGATTTTACCGACTCTTAACTTCACTTTAGTCGTGATTTCACATACATTTAACATTGGGTGTACGTTGGGTAAGGTGGAGGGTATAAAAGGCTAAAACATCACCGATTTTCCAAAGCTCTAACAGCTTTGCTGCAAAGCCCCCAACATTTTCTGAAGTATCTATAATGGGGTAAAGCCCTAGCCCGCAAGACTGCGGATTACTTTGGCGATCCTGTAGTTTTATCTATAGCGAGACACGTCACGATGCAGCTTAGTACCCCAAATCGATCTTACAAAACTTGGAAACTGGCAGGCTATGCGCTGAGTGCGGTTTTACTGCTCGTTGTACTCGTCATAGGCGTATCTTTCTTTGAACGTTGGCCTATTGAGAATACTACACTGGCGATAGATTGGCAGTCGATCTGGCCCGGTCTGCACGCCCGACAGTATATGCTAGGGCTGCGTATCGCCCCGTGGGATCTTCTGATCATGCTGCCGTTAGGATTGTTTTCGCTGCGGACCAGTTGGGGAATCATCACGCTCTTTACTATGGGCGTTTTGATAGTCAGTGTGCCGCGCCGTCGCCCACGCTGGCGGCACTGGGTGAGTGTGCTGCTGCTAGTGATCTCTTTTCCGGCCCTGCGCCACACTGCCGACGGCAATTTCGAGGGCTTAGTTATCGCAGGAGCATTGCTGCTGGTGTATGGCTATCGTGTGCAAAAACCCTGGATTCTCGCGCTTGGTATTCTTCTCGTAACCGCTAAGGTTCAGGAAGCTTGGCTGTTGTTGGGGATACTTGCGCTCTATATTTTGACGACATGGCCTGTTCCTAAACAAATAAGATTGGGAGCGATTCTCGCCGCGGTGGTTCTGCTGTGTTGGTTGTGGATTGGCCCCGCATGGCTGAACGCTATGTTTGTCATCAGCGAACGTAGTAGTATTATGGATAGTAGCCTTATGGCAGGTCTGACACGCGCTGGCGCTAGTACGCTGCTCGTGGGGATTTGTTGGCTGCTTGTGTTGGGAGTGACACTATATTTTTGTTTGCGATCACAACGGACGCTGAACCGCGAAAAAGCCGCTATGCTGATTGCGGTATCGCTTCTGCTATCACCTTATGCTGCCGGCAACAGCTTTTTGACTATATTGGCAATTGGGATTATCCCAACGTTTCTAGCCCGCCCCCGCCTCGGCCTGCTGCTTTTGGTGCTGACGGACCTCCCCTTTTTCTTGCCGCACGACTTTATGTACTGGAACAGCGCTTACTACTGGACGGGAATGCTGCTGCTAGTGTGGGCAATCTGGTTGTGGCAAATCTATCGCATTCAAGCTCAATCCCCAGTAGTTGATAAACCATTGTTAGTGCCAGTCGATAATTAAGTTTAACTATTCTTGTCGATTTCATGCTATAAAACTTATTATTCTTGTCGAGAATGTTGAGAATTAGATCTGCATAGCCTAGCACTTTGAACAAATCGGTGTATAAAATTGTGGGCAAAATACCGATCTGGGTTGTATAACTTGGCAAAGGGTGACATAATCACTCAAAAGTTAATTTGCAGCTTTGCAAAAATATAAAGTCTATTGGAGGCCTCTGTGGCAAGTGTATCTTTCAGACATGTGTTTAAACGTTATACCGGCGATGTTGTTGCGGTCAAAGATCTCAACATCGAAGTCGCCGACAAAGAATTTCTAGTCTTGGTTGGCCCATCAGGCTGTGGAAAATCGACCAGCCTACGGATGCTTGCCGGACTTGAGGAAATTTCCGACGGCGAGATCTGGATCGGGGATCGCGTGGTTAACAACGTTGCCCCCAAAGATCGCGACATTGCGATGGTGTTCCAGAGCTACGCCCTGTACCCGCACATGAGTGTTTTTGACAATATGGCGTTCGGCCTAAAACTTCGCAAGACCCCTAAGCAAGTCATTGACCAGCGTGTTCGCGAAACCGCTAAGAGTCTGGGTATCGAGCAGTTGCTAGACCGCAAACCCCGTCAACTATCCGGTGGTCAGCGTCAGCGGGTGGCAGTAGGCCGCGCCATTGTGCGTGAACCAGCGGTGTTCCTAATGGACGAACCCCTTTCGAACTTAGACGCAAAACTGCGTGTTGAAGCGCGTTCATTCATCAGCAAACTGCATCAGCGCTTGGGGACAACTTTCATCTACGTCACGCACGATCAGGTGGAAGCCATGACCATGGGAACCCGCATCGCCGTGATGAACGCGGGTGAACTCCAGCAGATCGACACGCCTGCCAATCTGTATTCAAATCCGGCAAATGTGTTTGTGGCAGGTTTCATCGGCAGCCCATCTATGAATTTCTTTGATGCAACGCTCACTGAAGTTGATGGCAAGCTGTATATAACCACCGGAAACTTCAAAATCGTGGTTCCAGCTTCGCATGTTGAAGCATATCGCAGTTCGGTAGGCAAGCCTGTGGTGCTAGGCATTCGCCCCGAAGACTTCCACGACCCGCAATATCAGCCCCCCAGCATCCAGCCATCACCGATTGAAGCCAATGTTGACGTGGTGGAGCAGATGGGCAACGAAAAGATCATCTATCTGGAAGAAAACGGCAAAACATTCATTGCCCGCATGGACCCACGCACGTCCATGTCAGTTGGTCAGCGTGTGCCTGTCGTCGTCGATACCAGTAACATCCATCTGTTTGATGCTCAAACCGAGAAAGTTATTCAATAGCTTTTGCGTTTTTGCGGGACTCGGTTCTAAAGCTATCAACGGCAAAATGTCGGTTTGAATGAATCACTCCGCAGCAAGCTACAGAATATCAAGAGCAAATCCACAATCCCGCCGCAAGCGGCGAGGAATTAGACCTGATGTTGATTAAAAGCCCAGAGGTGAGCCATCAAAGTTAGGATGGTTGCCTCTGGGTTTTGAGGGTAATGACTGTGGCGGATTATGACAGTTATCGCGTGTTAGCTGGTAAAGTACGACTGCACATTGCAGACTGGACTGGCGATGGTACCCCTGTCCTGTTTATCCATAGCTTTACCGCGAATGCGCTGGCGGCACTGCCACTGGGTAATTTGCTGCAAAATCGTAGGCGACTGATTGCCCCAGACTTACGTGGGCGTGGGACTTCTGATACGCCGTTCGGTGAATACGGCATTCAGGTTCATGCCAAAGATATGATTGCCTTGTTGGATCGTCTAGAGATCGATAAGGTCGTAGCAGGCGGACATTCGTTTGGGGCAGCGATCAGTTTGTATATGGCGGCATTCTACCCCGATCGCGTCACTGGGTTGATTCTGTTCGATGGTGGCGCTATGCCTAGTAAAACGGCGCAGACTTTTCTGGATAGCTACTATAACAGCCTACAATACCGTTACCCCACGCTTGAAGCCTATGTAGACCGCTACCGTACCGCCCCTCTCTACCAACCTTGGACTGCCGAATTGGAGACGTTGGTTCGCAGCAATTTGATTCAACAGCCAGATGGAACTTACATTCGGCGGGTGCCTCGCTACGTCGTCGAGACAGATCGGCAAGCTGAATATCTGGAAAACGGGCAGCAGTTTCCCGATCTCTATAATAAGGTAAACTGTCCGGTATTGATTGTGCGGGCTGAAATGGGTATTCGTGGTGCGGAAGATCAAGTGTTGTCAGACGATGTGCTGGCGACGATGCTACAGGGAATGCCTGCCGCACAGACCGTCACCATAACTGGTGCTGGACACACCAGTCTCTTGACGATTCCTAGTCCGGTGCGCGATAGCGCTATCCTGAAATTTCTGGATATGCTACACTGAGCAATTAGGTATCATTATTGTTAGATTGTTCAGATGGATCAGGATATTGTTCGGATCATTTAGCGTATTGCAAGCTATATTAGCCAGCAATTGGCCCATAAAACTATGACTTTGCAGCCGAGGCCCAGTGTAATTCTGATTTTAACCCTCGTCAGCAGTGCGCTGATCGCAGGGATCATCGTATTAACGTTGATTATCGGTGCTAACCGAGCGCTGAATAGACGGTTTGCGATGGTGCTGCTTGCCTACTTTGTGGGCGACGTGCTAGCGGTTTTCTTATGGCTGTACGCTGCTGTCGGTACATCTCTCTCCCTCGAAGTCTACCAAACACTGATAAAACTGGTGATGTTGGCCCAGTGTTTTGGGAGCTTCACGGTTTTTCTATTCACTGAAACTGTGCTCGACAAACGTAATCTTACCCGTTGGGCCATAGCGTTGGGCGGGATAGGACTGGTGCTGGCACTTGTCATCGCAGTAAGTTCGCCCGAACCTATGCTGGAGCCGGGCAGCGTCACGCCGCCCCTCGCCACAACGGGTCTGGTATCGGCAATCGTCGGCCTCTATGTAATCGTGTGTGATACCAGTATTGTCGTTTTGCTATGGCAAGCCCGGCCTAAGCTGCCCTATCGATTGTTCTGGATAGGTGTGGGGTTATTTGTTGTCTCCCAACTGCTAGCTCTGATCCCTGATTCGCAAGCGTGGGGATTGCCGCAGTTGTTTGGGATACTGGCTGCGCTGGCAATTATTGTCGCCATTGTGCGGCTGCAAGTCTTCGTTCCGTTGAACGCGGAACGTGCCAAGACCGACGAGGAGCGCGATAGATTACTGCACGTCCATGAAGCCATCGGCGGGATGCTCGATGAGCCAGATTTTCAACAGCGCTTGCGGCTGATGGCGCGTTCGCTGCATGGTCTGGGTTGGGGTCAGGTGAGTATCGCACTTCGCGATGAAAAGTTGGTCATCACCGAACCAGAATCCAGCGTCCCTCAAGCGTTGGTCGCCGAAGAGGAATGGCAGGGACGCTGGCAACGCTCGGAAAAAACGCTTGGGCGTTACCGCGTTGGTGTCGGCTATTTTTTCCCCGCTAAAGACGAACCACCAACAAACACTGCATGGCAATCCGGTGATGCGTTGATGATGCCGTTGTATCTGAACAATGGGCGCGTCGCAGCGCTGATTAGCCTAACCGATCCTACTGATGCTCTACGTCCAACGGAAGATACGGTGCGCCCGTTAGCGATTCTGGCGGGGCAAGCGCGTTCCGCCATCGAAAATAACCAACTGCTCGATAAAGTTCAGAGCGTTGCTCATGAACTACAGGATCAGATCGAAGAACTTGTCATGATCCAGCGTGTAGACAAAGAGTTAAGCGCGACGCTGCACTTCGACAACGTGATGATGTTGACAATGGACTGGGCACTGCGACGTACTGGTGCTGCTGCTGGAATGCTCACGATGGTCACTCGTGACGAGACAGCACTACTTCCAGTGGCGGCGTTAGGCTATCCACTAGAAGTGATAAACGCCTACACGATTAACAGCCCAATCCCACTAAGTCAAGGTATCATCGGGCGGGCTACACAAACACGCAAAACCCAGATTGCTGCCGATACCGCTGATGATCCCGATTACTATCCGCTGCTGCCGTCTACCCGTTCCGAAGTCGCCGTCCCGATGGAGATCCGGGGACGACTACTGGGTGTGCTAACCCTTGAGAGCGATCAGTCTGACGCGTTTAATACATCGCACATTCTATTTATTCAACGGTTGGCGGCGCGGGCTGTCGTGGCAATGGACAATGCTCGCTTGTATCGCGAGGCCGAAGGTCGAGCCGACGAAATGGCAGCACTCTATTCGGCAGGTCGCTCTATTTCATACAGCATGGAGCGCAACGACGTACTAACGAACACAGCGCAATCACTTGCCGCTGTATTGAACGTTTCCAGTGCCGTCCTAACCGATTATCGGGCGGATCGCGACGAACTGGTGGTGACGGCGGTATACCAACTGGGGACAGTTCGCGGCGCGACCGATGTGCTTCCCCCCGTAGGTCATATTTACGACCTGAACACCTTACCCGAACTTCAAAGCGCGATGCAAAACCATCGTGTCGTGACTGCACAAGCCGACGATTCAACGCTGCCGCCGACTTTGACTAACTTTATTGCCAGCTTCAAAGCGCGGGCGATGTTGGTCGCCCCGCTGTTAATTCAAAATGAAGTGCTCGGTGCAGTCATGGTCATTGAGAGCCGCCGCAGTCGTGAATTTACGCAGGATGAAATGCTGATGGCAGAGTCTGTCGCCAGTCAGGCCGCCTCGGCTTTGCGACAGGCTAGCCTCTATGAAGATGTGCGCGAACTGGAAAAAGTGAAGTCAGAGATGATCCGCATGGCATCGCACGACCTGCGTAACCCGCTAGGCAATGCGATGGCTTACTTTGAGATGCTCGTCTCAAGCCTGAATGAAGCACCTTCAGAGGCGCAAACGGAATACATTCAATACATACAGAACTCGACGAATACTATTAAAACGCTAATAGAGGATCTGCTGACGCTGGAACGCATCGAGAGTGAAGTACGGGCTGACTGGAAACGGTTCGACTTCCGCGAACTGGTCGAAGATGCCGTAGAAGCCCAGCAACCCGCCGCTGTATATAAGCATCAAGCGCTTTCTTTGAAAATTGATGTTGCGGAAGACATTATGTTGGATGTCTTTGGCAGCGCAACTCAACTGCGGCAAGCAGTGGCGAACTTTGTCAGCAACGCGATCAAATACACGCCTGACGATGGGCATATCGAAGTCACCCTGATTCAGAAAGCGGGACGACTGGTTTTTGAAGTCAGCGATGATGGTTACGGTATTTCGCGAGAACGGCAAGGTCGTTTGTTCCAGCGATTCTACCGCGCCCGTGAGCCTGTCACTGATCATATTACTGGCACAGGTTTGGGTCTGAGTCTGGTTAAGACCGTGATCGAGCGGCATGGTGGCGAAGTCTGGGTACAAAGTGAACTCGGTCAGGGCAGCACTTTTGGCTTCTCGTTGGTGGCGGCAGGCAAACAGGAAACCGTACCTGCCTGATCGATAGCGACTTCAAGGCCGACAATAGCAATTATCCGCTTTGGGGTTCCAAGGGTTTGGTGGGTCTGTCAAACGGCAGATAGACCTTGAAGGTTGCGCCTTGACCAACTTGGCTCTCTACCTCTATTTTGCCATTGTGGAGTGCTACAATTTCGTGGACGATGCTTAGACCGAGTCCTGCGCCCGGAATGTTTGACGACCCGATGCCTTGCCCACGGTAGAAGCGCTCAAACAGATGCGCTGTATCTTGCATCGAGATTCCAATGCCCGTATCCTGAACCTCCAGACACGCATGACCGCGTTTCTGGACGGTACGTACCTCAATCCGCCCTTCATGGGTATAGTGAATGGCATTGGCTACCAAATTAGTGACAACCTGTCTCAGATAATTTTCATTTCCAACGATAGCGGGCAAGCCCCTATCAGGATTAAAAATCAGTTCCAGACCCGCTTCCACAGCACGCGGATCAAAAGTTATAACGACTTCCTCAATGATTTGATTCAGGTCAGTTGGGCTAAAAGTCGCCTTTGGGCTGTTGACTTCGATGGTTGAAAATCTCAGGATGCTTTCCAGCAATTCCGTTAACCGAGCCACTTGGCTATTTAAGATAGCGATATGGACTAGTTGTCGTTCTGGAGCGTCGTGTTCCAAAAGGTGCAACCTTAACGCCAGATTCGTCACAGGCGTGCGTAGTTCATGAGAAGCATCAGCGATGAATTTTGTCTTGAGGCGATCAAGCTCTTTCAACCGTACATTAGCAGTTACCAGTTCGGCGGTGCGTTCCTCAACACGCTGTTCTAGTGTTGTAGCGTGGCGACGAATCTCTGCGTACAACTGTGCGTTTTCAATGGCAACGGCGGCTTGATCGGCAAAAGCCAAGAGTCTTTCGGCATGTGCATGAGTAAAAAATCCCGGTGTACCGCTGTCGAGGTTCAAAAAGCCAATAATGAGGCCATGTGCCCGCAATGGAGCGCTGACATAGGAGCGTATCCAAGCAGTCTGCGGCACATTAATCCAGTCAGGGTTTGTGGTTGTGTCTGAGACCAACAGGGGAGCGCTGGTTTCGATCATCTCGCGCAAAATATGACTGTTAAGCGGTAACTTGGCTGCGCCGATAAATTCATTGTAATCGTCGGAATAGTTATTCCAATAGGCAGCGCGAGCATAATCGCCTTCGATCAGCAGAATATTGGCGCTGTCATGCGGCACAACGCGCCCTACGTTTTCCAACATGCGTTTCATCAACGTTTCAAAATCTAGCGTACTGGTCAGCGCTGCCGCACTGTCACGCAGCGCTTCCGCGAGGACACGCTGTTCGCGTTCGGCGGATTCGGAGCGCCGTAGGGCTTCCTCCATCTGCTTTCGTTCAGTGACATCGAAGTTTAGCCCGACAATATTAGTGACCTCATGCCGATCATTGAATACAGGAAAAAGCGTAACGCTCAAAGTCCGTTTCCGGCTTTCCGGCATCCCTACATAGCGCGGATCAGCTTGGGCAAAATCGAAGTCAATGTCGCCCAGATACACAGTTTCGCCAGCCAAAACGCGCTGCGCAGCGGCGCTAGTACCTGCCCACGCCGCCAATGGATCAGCGAAAATATTATAGCGTTGAACTAATTGTTCTCGACGGGTGACCCCAAATATGTCAAGATGGGCTTGATTGACCTCAACGCAGAGTCCATTTGCATCAAACATCTGTATTCCAATAGGAGTCTGCTGGATCAAATTTTGCAAAACATCGTGAGAGCTAGCCAACAGATCGTGATATGGGGGTTCGCTAGACCTAGCATCGGGCTTGTTGTCTGACGTAATATCTCTTAGCGTAACAAGCATATCGGTGGTTCCCTCAAGGTGGACAGCATCCAACCGCCACACTTGATGGCCTGCTGGCGTTTCGCAGTCCACTTCAAAGCCTTCCAGAGGAATATGCTTGACAGCAACTTCATGCAGCAAATGATGCAGTGCTGAGATATTGCATTGACTCGCCACAATATCGCCAAGATACTTCCCTTCAGCGGATTCTGATGAAACTTCAAATGCGGTACAGAATGCCAGATTAGCCACTCTAATACATAAATTTTTGTCGAGTACCACAAGTGGTTGTTTAAGAGTCTGGACGATTCTCTCAGCAAACGGCGATAGTTTGTTGCTCACCGAGTATTTTCCAAATTTTTGATTGTGAATTTTATTGTACAACACAACTTGATGAATGCTTATAACAACAATAATCGCTAACAAGCGGCGCTGGCTGAAATGCCGAGTGTGGAGAGCCGTTATCAAGGCCAGCTTGTACGGTTGCCACGCAACAGGACTATACATTACTACATTAAACTATAGATCACGGAAATCGAATGTTTGAGCATCGCTACACCCGCTTGAACTCTACTGACCTTTTGATAACCTAAAACACCTTGCTTTATGTGTTTTCTATGCTATAATGCGCTGGTAACTTGTGTGGGCACTGGCAGCGAAGCGTGCTGCCTGAACGAAGTGGTTCGCTTAAATTGAACTGCTTTGAATGTTCAAAATAGCGGAAGTTTGAGCGACAGGTACCTGACCTTTTGGACAGGGAAATTCTGGTCTTTTGCTACGGGGAAAACCGCTTTCTTTAGCTAGACTCTCAAGATCGGTTTAAAGGAAAGCGTGTAATTATGACAAAACAAATCATGCAGGCAGTCCGTGTCCACCAGTACGGCGGGCCAGATCAACTTCAACTTGAACCGATACCCTTACCTGAACCACAGGCAGGGGATGTGCTGGTGCGTGTCTGCGCAGCAGGGGTTCTCCCCGCAGATTGTAAAACCCGTCAGGGATTCTTTAAGGATTTTCGCCCTGTAATATTTCCCTATATTCCGGGCAGTACGCTCGCTGGAATTGTGGAGGAGGTTGGCCCTAGTGTCACGACGTTTCAGAAAGGGCAAGCAGTCTTTGGACGAAGTACAAAGGGCGCGTATGCCGAATACACTCCGGTTTCTGTAGAGACTCTAGCCCTATGTCCAGAAACGCTCAGCTTTGCCGACGCTGCCACGATCTCAGGAGGCGCAACGGTAGCTTGGACAGCCCTCTTTGAGAATGGAGGGTTGCAAGCAGGTCAACGGGTTCTCATTCATGGCGCGGCAGGAGGGGTCGGCTTGTTCGCAGTTCAGTTCGCCCGGTGGAAAGGCGCACATGTGATTGGCACTGCTTCCCCCGCTAATGTAGATTTCGTGCGCTCTTTAGGGGCGGAAACGGTTATCGATTATACCTCTTGTGCGTTTGAGGATGTGGCCCATGATGTCGATATAGTATTAGATACGGTTGGCGGAGATACCCTTCAGCGCTCCATGAATGTGGTTAAACCCGGAGGCATAGTCATCTCTCTGCTTGAGCAACCATCCCACGAGAAAGCACAGGAGTGTGGCATTCGCGCCACGATGAATGCGGTGAGTTTTCCTTATCCATCCAGCAGTCTATTAGAGACTATTGCCCAGTTGATGGCGGATGGGGTTGTTAAAACAGTGGTTGCCAAAGAATTTTCTCTACATGAAGTTCAAGAAGCCCATGAACTTTGTGAAACCGGTCATGGGCGCGGGCGTATTATTCTGCATGTGGCGGAGTAGCCATCTATGCCAAATAGAATCCAGCAACTCAATCGCAGCATCGTGTGCCGATTCTCGCTCATAACCAATTACCAGACCCTCAGGCTCGGAGTCTAGGACACGAATCAAAAGGGTAAGCAATGACGATCTTTCAGTGAACGATTACGCCTAAACTATTCTGTGGAGTTTTCCAATCTTGACAGCAACAACTGTACCTGTAACAACGCCTGCCTATGGCCCGAAAGATGCCGTCGCCGAGAATCGCTGGGTTGGCTTGTGGCGTATCATGCAAGGCTACCGCTTCACCTATCTGGGAGCGCTCGTTAGCATTAGCATTTCCGCCATTGCCAGAATGACTACCTTCCTGTTGCTGGGCGATCTCGTGGATCGTGTACTGGCACAGGGACACCCAGAATCGAGTGTGCTGGTCACTTTCGCGCTGGGGTTTGTGGTACTAGCCGCGTTCGAGGGCAGCTTTACCTATCTGGGAAACCGCATGGCAGCTTACTCTGCCGAACACATCACACTGCGGTTGCGAACCCTGTTGTTCGATCACCTTCAACGATTGAGCTTTATGTATCACGGCAAGGCCAAAACTGGCGATCTGATCCAGCGGGTGAGTTCGGACGTGGACGCACTGCGGCGGGTGTTCTCCGAACAGGCCATCGGCATCGGGCGGCTGATGCTGCCATTCATTATCAACTTCATCGCAATTTTGGCGTTGAACTGGCAGTTGGGCTTGATCTCAGTCCTTATGATCCCATTGATCATGCTCACGTCGGTGTACTTCTTCAAGAAGATCTCCTCGCGCTATGAGTCCTTTCAGGAACAGGAAGCGGTGCTTTCGACGACCTTACAGGAAAATCTGGCAGGGGTGCGTGTCGTCAAGGCGTTTGCCCGTCAGGAATACGAGAAGGCCAAATTCGAGAAAGAGAACAAGGAAAAGTATCGACGCGGCAAAGCGTTGGTTCAGATGCACGCCTACTTTTGGCCTACAACTGATTCTATGGCATGGATTCAAATGTTGATTGGTTGGGGAGTAGGGTCGTCGCTGGCGATCAACGGTACGATCAGTGTAGGAACCTTTCTGGCGTACAGCGCTTTGCTGACGCAGATCGTATGGCCTATCCGCAACGTGGGTCGTTTGATTGTACAGCTTTCGATGGGCTTGGTTTCCTATCACCGCGTAGCAGAAATCTTCCGCGAAGATGTCGAACCGCTGACCGAAGGCGCTTACACACCAACAGGCGATGTACGCGGCGAGTTCAACTTTGATCATGTCGGCTTCACCTACGAAGAGGATGCCCAAGTGTTGCATGACATTACGTTTCACTGCGAGCCGGGACAGATCGTGGCAATGCTTGGCTCGACGGGTTCAGGCAAAACATCGTTGGTCAACCTACTGCCCCGCTTCTATGACTACACCAGCGGCAGTTTGACCCTCGACGGCGTTGATCTGAATAGTTACCCGCGTGGCTTTTTGCGCCAACAAATCGGAATTGTGGAGCAAGAGCCATTCCTGTTCTCGCGCACGATCCGCGAGAATATCTGCTATGGAGCCGGACGCGAGGTAACGGATGCTGAAGTTGAAGCGGCAGCGCAGGCTGCCGCTGTTCATGATGTGGTGCTGTCGTTTCCCAACGGCTATAACACGTTGGTTGGCGAAAAAGGCGTAACCCTGTCTGGCGGACAAAAGCAGCGAGTGGCGCTGGCCCGTACCTTGCTCAAGAACCCGCGTATCTTAATTCTGGACGACTCAACCTCGTCGGTAGATACCGAAACAGAAGGAGCGATCCGTGAGGCGTTGGAACAATTGATGAAGAATCGGACGACGTTTATCATCGCGCACCGCGTACAAAGCGTCATGATCGCCGATGTGATCCTTGTGATGGATAAAGGGCGCATCGTACAAAAAGGCACGCATGACGAACTGTTGGCGCAAGAGGGTATTTATCGGCAGATCTACAATCTGCAATCGCGCATTGAAGACGAGTTAGAGAAAGAGCTATCAAGTGTCGGACTTTAGCTTTGAAGAAGAAGATTTCAATAGCCAGTTTAACGGCAAAACATTGCTGCGTATTCTGGCGCAACTAAAACCGCATTGGCAATGGACAGCAGGCTTTACCGTCGCGGTCACCATTGTGTCGATCATGGAAGCATTGTTTACCTATCTGGGTAAGCTACTGGTCGATACGGCAATTGTGCCGCACGACTCCAGCGCCGTCGCGCAAATTCTGATCACATTTGCCGGACTTGCCGCGATACAACTGATCAATGTGTTTATCTTTATCACGCTCGCCGGGGCATTAGGCCAGCGGGTCGAATATGACCTACGCAAGACGATGTTCGACCACATGCAGGATCTCTCGCTGACGTATTTCGACAAGACTCCGCTCGGCTGGATCATGTCGCGGGTCACATCGGACTCAGAGCGCATCGCGGAACTGATCACTTGGGGATTGCTCGATGTGATCTGGGGACTGATCAACATCGTGACCTCAGCGTTCTTCATGCTGCTCATCAACTGGCAGTTGGCGCTGATCGTGTTTGTGGCAGTGCCGATCCTGTTAGTGGTAGCTGTCTGGTTCCAGAAAAAAATCTTGGTCGAGTACCGACTGGTTCGCAAGCTCAACTCAAAGATCACAGGCAGTTTTGCTGAAAATATCACGGGCGTGCGAGTGGTCAAGGCACTGTCCCGCGAAGATGAAAATCTACGCGAGTTCAGCGGGCTAGCTGTCGATATGTACACTGCCTCATTCCGGGCGGCGTGGCTTTCGGCGCTGTTCCTGCCTGCCGTGCAGATCATCAGTGCTTTTGCAGTGGGTGCAGTCGTCTGGTACGGCGGAGCGCAGGTGAGTATCGGCGGCATCACGATTGGCGGTATCCAAGCGTTTGTCGGGTATATCACCTTTATGATGTGGCCTATTCAAGATCTGGCGCGGGTTTATGCCGAAATGCAACACTCAATCGCCTCGGCGGAACGCATCTTCTCCATGATCGACACGGAGCCAGAGATCGTTAATCGTCCCGTGGCAATCGATCCCGGCACCATCCGAGGGGATATTGAGTTTGATCACGTCGATTTCTACTACAAAGCCGATCAACCTGTGCTACGCGACTTCAACCTGACCATCAAAGCAGGCGAAACGATTGCACTGGTGGGGCCAACGGGCGGCGGCAAATCGACGATTGTTAATCTGCTGTGCCGCTTCTACGAACCCAAAGCGGGCATGATCCGCATCACCGGACGCGACTACATGGATCTGACACTGCACTCTATCCAGTCGCGGATCGGGATCGTGTTGCAAACGCCGCGCTTGTTCTCCGGCACAATTCGCGAGAATATCCGCTATGGTCGTTTGGATGCTACCGATCAAGAGATCGAGGATGCCGCCAAACTCGTCGGAGCGCACGAGTTTATCGCGGCTTTCAAGAAGGATTACGGTGAGGAAGTTGGTGAGGGCGGCGTGCTGCTCTCCGTCGGTCAGAAGCAGTTGATCAGTCTAGCGCGGGCAGTACTAGCCCAGCCGGAAGTCTTTATCATGGACGAGGCGACCAGTTCTGTAGATACCCTAACCGAAGCGCTGATCCAGCAAGGCATGGAAAAGCTGATGGAAGGTCGCACGAGTGTGATCATCGCGCACCGCCTCTCCACGATCAAACGTGCGGATCGCATCATCGTGATCGAAGGTGGGCGGATCAGCGAGATGGGTACTCATGCCGAACTGCTACGAGCCAGAGGTCATTACTATCGGTTGTATACGCGCCAGTTCCGTCAGGAATTGGAAGCGGAATACAGCCCATTCGAGGCGGTAGGCGAAGGTCAAGCCGTATAGGGAAATAGTCTTTGCCTAGCCCACTCTACCCTGCGATGGTAGAGTGGGTTTTACTAAGTACGGTTAGAAGTTCTGATAAAAGTCGCAAACAATTCTGCTATAGTGTCGGCGTTTATCTCTTTCATTGATGATACTTGCAAGTGCTTCAACCAATCGGGCAAATCTGTATCATCTAACCTGAATAATAAAATGTGACGCGACAATCTTACGGCTTCATCAAATTCTTTTTTGCACCACGACGATTCGACAGAATCTTTCGACAATAGAAAAATAAAATCAGTACACAAGCTTATTTGATTTAGGAGTTCCTGTTCCCATTCTTGGCCTGTACGGAGCTTTCTATCATACCAAACACTGTCGTAGGCCAAAGATAGCAAAGAAAACAAGCGTTCTGTGATAGACTTATTTGCTCTAGCATATGAGATAAAGATGTGTGGTGTAGGGTTTTCAATAGATCTACTACCAAAATTAGTGTCAACCGCCTCAAGGATTGCAGCTACATCCAACCCATACGTATCTCCAGCAATAAAGTGTATATATCTTTTATTTTCCAACACTCGGAAATCGGACTGTGACATTTTCCCCCACTGATCCCTCCAAGATCTATCATCAATTTTTGGTTCCTCAAAGAACATTGGCCTCGCATGTCCTCCATCGTTTAACCAAGAAATGATGAATTCAAGCGATTGTGTTTTGCGGATTATTGGTGCTATTGCAAGGAAGAGTTCCTTTTGAAATGGAGTGAGGTTATATTTTTCCATATTCCCACCTCTATTATTACAAGTTCGTTTGTTTAGCTGGACTTTACACATCAGGTGGCATAACAGAGCAAGTCGTTGAAACGTTC
>JBDTVG010000104.1:0-15521 GCA_040007395.1 Chloroflexota bacterium | reverse complement strand
GTACTCCATTCTTCTTGTTTAATTGCATCCCTTATTTCTTTACAGTGCCTTACGCATTCGCACCATAAAAATCAACCCCATGTGGTCTACTTTATCAGCGGGAAAGTAAATGCTTCGATAGGTTTTCTAGAAGGCCAAGGATAATTGCGTCGCATATTCTTGAGAATTTGCAGGCTGCGTGAGTCCTCAATTACGCTAGCGGCAAGCTGATGCAAAGTTTAATAAACCAAAATGGCTCTTCCGACCAAAACTACCATCAGGCTGGCGACAAATACCACCACCCCACCGCCAATGGTCACATTGAGGCCAAGCAAGCGCTCGATATCCAGCGCTAAGACTTCGCCTACAATCGCGGCAATGACAGTGAGCAGCAGCACAACGATCTCAAGGCGGGGCAGCCAATGTCGTCGCTGCGTGTAGATCCACCAGATCGCCGCGTCACCAATTAGCGTGGCAAGCGAAATAATAAACTGCTGGCGATAGTTCGGATCATCCCCTGCGTTACGGAAAAAGTCCAGTGGCGGCAGTAGGGTAATCACCAGCAGCAGCGATAGCACAATATACAGCCAGCGTAGCCAACCGCCGCGTGCCGCCCGCAAGGCGAACAACAGCGCTAATCCCGCCATCGCACCACGCAGCAAAAACGGATCGAGCAGCGGTGGATTGCCGCCGCGTACCGTCGGATAGATGCTCACCCACTCCGCGAGGTCGTAGGCGTTGGCGGTGAGGGCAGCGGTTTTGTGGTAGACCCACGGCAGATAGTAGGCGATAAGCGCCACGATCAACCACGGAAGTTGTTGCAGCCTGTCAATTGGTCTAGGGGTTGTCTTGCTGTTTGTTCCGCCGATCAAGATGCTGCTTGCGTCCCATTGCTCGAAGGATCAACCACTGCTTCACCGAGAATGGATAGCATTTCTTCGCGGATCTGTTCGTCCTCGGCTTGCTGCTGCTGGAAAAACTCGATCATAAATTTGCTGCGACGCTGGCGCAGTGCCAATGAAGCCACCGCCCGAATATCCAGTACCGTCGCGTTGGTACGATTATCGGCGGCGGCATGGGCGCGGGCCGCCTCGAACATCGTGTATTCGGTGCGGTGCGAGTCGATGTCGAGCCGTCGCACGAGTTCAAGGCCAAGTTGCAACGCTTCCTCGGTGAGCGTGACTTCCGGCAAGAGCGCCCGTGCTTGGGTCACTTCCTCGCGCCCCATCAGCACATCATCAGCCCACTCGCGGATAAAACCGCGTGGGTTGGTGCGATACGCCCGCACCCGCTTATAGACTTCTAACCGTTCGGCAGGGTCCATCAGTCCACGTACTGCAACGCGCAGGCCGAAGCGATCCATGATCTGTGGGCGGAGATCGCCCTCTTCGGGGTTCATCGAGCCGATCAACACGAAGCGGGATCGATACGTGCCGGCCATCGCGCCACGCCGGACGGTGTACGCGCCCGCCGAGGCTGCATCTAGAATCGCGTCGGCAATGTCTTCTGCCAGCAAGTTCACTTCGTCGATATACAGCAAGTTCTGATCGGCGCGTGCCAAAATGCCCCGTTCGAGCCGGATGCGCTGCTGCTGCACCGCTACACGCTCATTGATCCCGCCGACCACATCGTCGAGTCGAGCGTTGAGTGGCAGTTCGATCAGCTTGACAGGCTCCAACCGCGTGATGGGGATACCCTTCGCCAGCTTTTCGGCACATTCGGCGCATACACCCGCCGTGCCGTCGCGTTCGAAGTCTTCCGGTAGACAACCTTCTGGGCAGGTGCTCACTTCGACATCGGGCAAGATGCTGCCCAAACTGCGAACGGCGGTTGTCTTGCCTGTGCCACGCGGCCCGATGAGCAGTACACCGCCTACCGCTGGATTGATCACGGATAACAACAAGGCAATCCGCATCTCGATCTGCCCTACCAGCGCCAGAAACGGGAAGGGCAGCAGTTCCGCCAAGCCCATATCTTGGGTAGGCTGGCGCAGCACTTCGCGTGCGCCGGAAGCGTTCAAGATTCGCATGAGCGCCGAGGGCATGTAGCCTTCGGGCGATTGACTATTCAGGTCTGGGAGTTCGTCAGGCATGGTGTGACTCCGCTCGATCCGCCGCTGGTGGCGCTTGGGTTACTTGGGCCATCTGAGTGGTTTGGCGCTGCTGCCACGAGGCTTTGTCGCGTTGGCGCTGCTGTTTGCGATAGACTTGCCGTTCGCGGGCGGCTTCCATCTGGGCATGTTCCTCGTCCGTCTCTGCGATCAGCGGCGGGACGGGCTGTGGATGGCCTTGCGTATCAATCGCCACATAGACGAGATAGGCTGTATTCGTGCGCGAATGTTTGCCCGTCAGCGGGTTTTCGGCAACGACTTCGACACGAGCTTCCATCGATGTATTACCAACGTAGGTCAACTCTGCGTCAAGAGTCACAAGATTGCCGACATAGATCGGTTCCATGAAGGTCATCGAGTCCATCGCGACCGTGACCACCAGTGAACGGGCATGGCGCATCGCGGCGAGTGCGCCCGCTTCGTCCACCAGTTTCATGATCGAGCCGCCGTGAACATTGCCCTGCGGATTGGCAAGATCGATATTCATAAACTGACTGAGCCGCACTCGCGAGGCGGCAACGGTTTTACCCGGCAAACTTTGATTTTGTTCGGTTGTCTTTTGATCTGTTGACTTATCCAATATCAATCCAAATCCGCCCGCCGATCGGACAGGCGCTTGAATACTTCGGGATCTTCTTCCAATACATCAATAAGATCGTAGCCAATGTCGCCCGTTTGCGGGGGTAGTGGCGCACGCGCTGGCAAATTCGAGGGCTTGGTGGCGGGTTTCGCCAATGGATGCTCATGCAGCGGCTTGGACTTCCCGGAACGTTTACGCAGGATGCGCCCATCCTTGCTCACATCCCCGATCCACTCACCGTCGCGGGTGTAGGTGGCGCGGTTCTCAACAAAGCCAATGTACTCGCCGCGACTGTCGAAGATGTAGCTGCCGACAATCGTTGCCATCCAGTCGCCGCTTGTGTTGTAGATAAATTCGGGTTTGTCCGCCATGTTTCCAGCCCTCCATAGGTTTCACTATATAACTATTATAGGGGATCAAAGATAATGTTATGACTACTTGTACGAAACATCAAAATGTTGAATTTATGTAATCACTTTCCTTTCGTACCGCAGATAATGCCAATATTTTAAGCCGGTGAACGCTGATTTTTCAGGGGTGATCGAGTGGGTTGTCAGTGGCAAAGCCTTCGGCAGCGGCAGCGGCTAATAGATTATTGTCCGAACAGACGAAAATATTCGGCTCCCCCAGAGTCGTTGTTGCTTCCACTGCACAGGCCAGTTGCAAAGCATCAAGTGAGCGTAGGGGATATTTGCCTATCAAATCGTTGGCTCGCTGTAAAACGGCCTCATCAAGGGGAACCGTCAGATACAACTTTTCAACGTGCAGCAAGAAGTCAGTTCGACGTTGAAGGGCATCCGCTGGGGCAATCTGACCGAAGCGCTGCTTTCGCGCCAATGCAGAGCTAATCTCCACGATTGCTAGTCGGGAAAGGATGATTACATGCTCCGCATTCGGAGCGACCAGCGATCTCACCCAACTTGAGCCATCTTCCGTCATATAGCGCTTGCCAATGGCACTGCTATCGAAAAAATAGATAGTCATTCACGTGGTCCGCGATCTTCGTCAATCAATTGATCTAGTGAGATTCCCTGCCCGAATAGGTTTGCCAGACGGCTATCCTCAGCCTCATTCGACTCGACTACACTTTCGGGGGTAAGCCGCTGAGTCAGCATTTTCCCCGCTGCCGTCCAAAGACGACGAGCTTCCTCACGACTCAAAGGCTGTTTTGAAAGAGTCGGTGCTGCTTCTATTGGCTCAATGACGAGTCTCACCCGCCCTACTGGAACTTCCGGGGGCAGCGCATCAACGAGGCGATGATCGTGTCCAACCTCAACTTCAATGGTAATAGTATCCATCGGGAATACCCTCCAAAAGGCTATCCGAAGTGTACTCTGTAACAAGATCGATAAAAAACTGCTCAACAGTTTTGTGGGATCATTATAGCATGGGTCGTGACTCAAGAAGGTGAGTGTACACTTGGCGTAACTGTGTGGCGGCACGCTGCCACGTAAAACGGCTGGCTTGCTCAAACCCCTGCGCAACTAATGTAGATCGCAGCGACTCATCAGTGAGCAGTCTGGCAAGCGCCGCCGTGATTTGCTCTGTCGAATGTGGATCAACCAACAGTGCGGCCTCGCCAGCCACTTCGACCAACGATGACACATTCGCCGTCACGACGGGCGTTCCGCACGCCATCGACTCCAGAATAGGTAGCCCGAAGCCTTCATAGAGCGACGGAAACGCAGTGCAGTGGGCGGCACTATATAGCGCTGGCAGATCGGCATCGTCGGCAAACCCGATAAAGTGGACTCGTTCGCTGAGTCCTAGCTTTTCGACAGCAGCATAGATAGGCGCTTGCAGCCAACCCCGTCCCCCAGCGATCACCAGATGAACGGCTTGATGCTCAGCGGGTAGTGCCGCCAACGCATGGATCAGGCGTTCGTAGTTTTTGCGCGGCTGGACAGTCCCTACAGCCAGAATAAATGGACTCGTGCCGATGGCGTATTTAGCGCGGACTGCTGCTAATGTTGCCGGATCGCGCACGGGCTGAAAGCGTGGATTAACCCCACTCAGCAGCACTTCGACTTTCTCCGGCGTGACTCCATACAACGCGATCAGGTCATCTTTGGTAGCCTGCGAATCAGCCAACACGTGATCGGCACGCTGCACAGATCGCGGCACCACCCGATCCAGATAGCGGCGCAGCGCTGGACTAGCGGCTTCCGGCGCACGGGCAAACGACAGATCGTGGACGGTTAGCACGGTGCGTGTTTTGGATCGCGTCGGCGGCAGCACAAAATCTGTCGCGTGATACAACGAAACCGACCCCACCCACTGTTCTACTGGAATCGGCAATCTCGCCCGCTGCCACAGCCGCGCAAACCAGATTGGCGGGATACGCGAAGCCGCCCAATGAAAGTTCGATCCCGGCAGCGGCGGCAGCGGCTTTGCATTCGCCCCGGCGACGAACAATCGATAGTCTGTCTTGCGATCTTGTTCCGCTAGTGCTGCGACCAGTTCGCGCACGTAGCGCCCGATCCCGCCACCCTGTTCGTAGGCAGGGGTATAATCAATACCAATCGTTTTGGTCATTTAGGTAAGCGTTCTATGGATAAGCAAACGTACACCTGTTTACGCTGTGGACAAGTAATGGTCAACCAGCGCTGCAAACTGCAATGTCCTCGGTGCGGTTACACCGAGGACTGCGCCGATGCTGGGCTAATCGACTATGATCGCACGCATGAGAGCCGCCGCGATCCGCCATCTGAGCGCAATTCGCAGTGTGACAAACACAAGAAACCGTTAATCCTGCCTTAAATCCCTCCCCGCAAGCGGACAGGGCAGGCCCTGTCCTACATTCAAACAGTATTTTGTAGGGACAACGCAGGCGTTGTCCGCGCTGGGAGTGAGGGCAATCTGGCGTAAAAACCATTTATGCGTAAGGTGAGTTAATTATCGAGCCTGAGCCGTTATCGCTACTTAACGTCGTTATATGTCCAGTAGCGATTGGCGAAGAAGTTCCACAGCAGCACGACTGCGGTTGCCGCCAGAATCGCGACATCGCTGCCAAGCTGCGCCTCAAAGTCGGCGGCAATGCCCAGACTGTGCATCAGGCTGTCCGGCAGAGTCCCGATGAGCGCGATAATCGGTGTAACCAACACGCCCACAATCAGGGATCGGATGAGCAAGCCAACGATATTCACCGCGAAGAATTGGCCTAACTGTGCCAGCAGCGGGTGAGATCGCGAATCGGGATAGGTCCAGTAGCGGTTAAAGATAAAGTTACTGATGACCGCAATCGTAAAGCTGATTGTCGAGGCTAGCAGCACCACTTGTGTATTTTCACGGGTGACGTGAAATACAAACTTGAGCATGATATTGAACAGCCCCAGATCGACCACGGTGCCGATCACGCCGACAATCGCAAACTTGATGAAGCGTTCAAGTTCCTTAGGTTTATCGCCGCCGAACCGCACGCTAACCCGATAGATAAGGGGTCTCAGGCGGGGCCGACGGGCCATGATGGTGGAAAGTACGTTAGTGTTGTCCATAGTGATGCCATCTTTCTCGTTGTTGTCTAGCATAGACTTGCTCACAGATAAAGAACCCACCGATGAGGCCAAGCATTACGCCGAGATGCAAAAACAGGTTATTGACGTACAGCTTGTCGAAAAAGCTGTGGACTGCCAGATGAGTCCACGCGCCAAGAATGCCGAGCGCCACACCCCGCCGAAAACCTGTCTCACGGCGAAGCACACGCAGCGTCATTCCAACAATCGCGATCCACGCGGCAAGATACCCAACCAAGCCGATTAGCCCGGTTTCCGCCAAAAGATTCAAATAATAATTATGAGCATGTCCCAGCGCCAGAGGCCAATTCAGCAGCGCATACTGGGGATAGGCCGCTTCGTAAGCGCCAAACCCGACTCCGAGCCAAGGATGATCCGTCGCCATGCCGACAGCGGCTTGCCAGTGTGCCAAGCGTTCCAGCACGGCATAGTTCGCGTCGGAAATTTGCTGCCCGCGGACATCATCAACGGCGGTTAGCTCCTGCGAAAAATCGCTCAGGCGATTCACTAGCGAAGCTGGAGCCAAGCCCGTTACAAGGCCAATCCCTAATCCTACCACAACTATCCCTACCAACGCCGCCCCAATCCAACGCCGCCGGGGGGCGAAAAAGACCAACATCGCCGCCGCCGCGCCAAAGCCTAGCCACGCGCCGCGACTCCACGACACGATCAACCCTGCACCGAGGATCGCCGCCGCCACACCATAGAGCGCCGTGCGACCACCTGTAATCAGCAGGTATTGACTGATAGCAGCGGGCGAGGCAGGCCTCTCCCCTACATCAGACGGTTCGGCGTAGGGGTCGGGCCTGCCCGACCCAGCATTTTTGGAAATATTTATCCCTGAAGGAGCGGGGGCCGGCGGTGAGATTAATTCCTTGCGGAAAACTCGGTAAGCGTCCCATGCTTCTGTCGCGCTACCGTAGGCTGTACCAAGTGCAACGCTCAAGATTAGCCCCATAAACGCGCCGAACGGATTCGGCTGCCCGAAGCTGCCAAACGCCCGAAAATAGCGGTAATCCAGAATCCACAGATGGGTTGCACCGGAACCGCCGCGAAACTCATAGATCCCGATGATGGCTTGCACACAGCCCGCCGCCACCAGCCCCACGACCAGCCATTCCGCGCTGCCCTCGCCCATCAGCGAGACGACCAGCACCACCATCGCTAACATTTCTACCCACAGGAAAAGCTCCTTGAGGGTACTCCACAGCGCAAAGCTGCTCCACAAACTCAGCGCTGCCGTGACGATGATCACCACCAGTGGCACGATCATCGGTGTCCAGCGCAGATTCAGCCGCCGATTGTCCGCGATGGATCGCGTCAACCAGATCCCGAACGTGCATATCAGCGCGATCTGGCCTATGTCCAGCGGAATCTGGTGGGCGAACGGCAACTCGGTTTCAGTTAGGATTTTCAGTGGCGCAATGACCAACGTCACAATCAGCGCCACACGGGTATCGATCAGGCTCAGGATACACAGTAACGCCAGCAGCAGTCCAGCCAGCGCCAGTTGAAGTGGTAGCACCGCTAGTGCGATGCCGCACAGCAGCGCCACAACCGCCCAGACCAACGATTGCCAAGATTGCCGGATCGATCTCGATCCGCCCAGACGGTTGCCAGCCTTCGTAGTGATCAAACACGCCCCTCGAAATATTTGATCGTGCGTTCGAGGCCGTCTTGCAGTTCGACCTTCGGCTCCCAATCCAGCAGCTTACGGGCGCGGGTAATGTCCGGTTGGCGCGTCTGTGGGTCACCTTCGATACGATCCAGCTTCTTGTAGACGATGCCGCCGGGGTTGCCCGTTTGTTGGTTGACGATTTCGGCAAACTGAAGGATTGTCATTTCGCGCGGATTGCCAATATTGACTGGGTTGGATGCGTCGTCCGAGGGCGGCAGCATCAGCAGCCGATAGATGCCATCGACCAGATCCTTCACATAGCAAAAGCTGCGTGTCTGCGATCCATCACCGTAGACGGTCAAAGGTTCTTTACGTAGCGCTTGCCCGATGAAGTTCGGCACGACGCGACCATCATCCAGCCGCATCCGTTCGCCAAAGGTGTTGAAGATCCGCACGATGCGCGTATCTACGCCGTGAAAACGATGATAGGCCATCGTCAGCGCTTCGGCGTAGCGCTTAGCTTCGTCGTAGACACCACGCGGCCCGATGGTATTCACATTGCCCGCGTAATCTTCGACCTGTGGGTGTACCAGCGGATCGCCGTAGATTTCTGAGGTGGAAGCCTGAAAGAATCGCGCCCCTTTATTTTTGGCAAGCCCCAACGCATTATGCGTACCGAGTGCGCCGACCTTCAACGTCTGGATTGGATACTTGAGATAGTCGATTGGGCTAGCTGGTGACGCAAAATTCAACACGGCATCGACTGGCCCATCGATGTAGATGTAGTGGGTTACGTCGTGTTTGACGAATAGAAAATCGCTACGACCTGCCAAGTGTTTGATATTATCCGTATTGCCAGTAATCAGATTGTCCATTGCAATGACAGAATTGCCCTCGGCTAAGAATCTGTCAGCAAGGTGAGAACCCAGGAAGCCAGCGCCCCCCATGATTAGAACACGCATCTTTTTTTCCTCTGTGTAATGGCGAGATGCCTTAGGTAAAAAGTTTACCATGCTTTCAAAAGAATATGTGAATGGTAACGCGAGGTCAATTAAATATCGCTGCCCTAAGAAGGTACAAGCCTATTGTGCACAGAATACCTATCGGAAACAATTACGATCTGGCACGATCCGCTACGACTTTGCGGACTCGTCCAAATCGTCGATCTGCTTCTGGAGAACCTCAGCGAAGATCTGATAGGCTTTGTCGTCGAACAGGCACACGATAATCTGCTTGAGTGAGGTTAACCCCTCGAAGGTGAAATCAACAATGACGCGCAGCATGACGGTGGCGCAGCCTTCCAGCGGATAGCCGAATACGCCCGTCGAAAGCGCGGGTAGTGCAATCGAGGCGAGTTTGTTGCGTTCCGCTAGCGCCAGACTGGTTCGGGTTGCCCCAGCGAGTTTGCCGGGTTCGTTGCCTTCGCCCATGCGTGGCCCAACGGCGTGGATCACATGCGCGGCTGGCAGAGTGCCTGCGCCCGTCATCACGGCACTACCCACATCGCAATGCCCGATGGCATCACACTCATCCTGAATCGAAGCGCCACCTTTGCGATAGATCGCCCCGGCGACCCCGCTGCCGAGGATTAGATCGCTGTTGGCAGCATTGACAATCGCATCAACGGCAAGATCAGTGATGTCGCCTTTGGTTAACTCGATACTTACCCCATTGACTGTCACTTGCATAGGCTTGTCCTTTACTACACCTATGGAAGAAAGTATAGGCAAGTTGTGAGGGTTACGCCACAGCATAGCGATCTAACGTCCGTTCATGCCTCACGTTCCAGAAAAGGCAGTTAAGATTAATTGTTCAAACGTTGGCGCAAATTATCGATAGCGTTGGCAATGGAGTCAACTTGATTCGATCTACGCGGTAACTTGGCGCATTCCTCTAATATCTCTAAAGCGCTCATGGTTTCAATGTTTTGGAGTGCATTCACGGCAGCATCAACTACCCAAATGTCGTCCCTATAGTTTCCGTTTAGATGCATTTTCAACTGTCGCCCAATCGCCTCTACAGCGTCAGAGGAGCCAATCATACCTAATGCCTTTATCACAGGTGCTCTTGCTCCCTCAGTGTTTTCACCATATATCTTCGTATCGCTAAGTTGCTCAAGGTAAAAAAGTAGCTCAGGAAGGGACTGGGGGTCTTTGAAATTCCCTAAAGCTTCTATCACTGCTGTATATTTTGTACCGGGAAGCATTAGCGTCTTTCTGAGTTCAGGGATAACACTTGTGTCTGTTATTTTTGCCATTGCTAAAATAATTTCGCCAGGTATATACTGCTCGGCCTTTTCACCTACCCTCGCTAGAGAATTTACCGCTTCTGCATTATTAAACCTCACAAGTATAGATAATCCTTCATCACGAGTATTGCTGCGAGCAATTGCCCTTTCTAAACCGGGCAAGGCCCGTTCATCCAGATAATTACTTCTGGAGGCTAAAGAAAAAGCGGCATAGATGCTCATATCTGGTAACGGAAACTCTACTGCTCTTGCTAGCGCTTCAATCGCTGCTGGATGTTCATAATCCCGTAAAGTCTCAATTATTTGCCTTCGTGCTGATGGGTTGGTAGCTTGTTGTAAGGCAATTTCAGCATTTTTAACTAACGGAGGAATCTCAACCTGCTGTTGAATTTGGCTGAGTTCTTGTATTAGCTTGTCCCATGGACGTTTATTTTCATCTGTAAAATCCGCCCAATTTAGGGTATCAAGCTTAGGATGAATTTTAGGATGCTTAGGGTTGGAGGGATCGGGTTTCTCGAAAACAAGAGAAATAACTCGTTTTCCTAAGCCGAGTGCGTATGACCATTCATATGTCACATAGGGAGATTCCAGCGCTTTAACCGTCACAACTACTATGACAGCTAGACTGTTTTTTATTTCAGTATCAATAACGTACTTCCAATCATCTCCTAGTGGAATATACTCATCTATCCACCCAAGAAGATTTTCTCCAATAGTTTCAATTTTGCGTTTTACTTCCCATGCGATTTCTTTACTATCTCGCTGATAAGAAATGAAAAAATGGGACAATGTACTCTACTCCCCCACTAACGGATACGCACCCTAATATTATAAGCTTACGTATTTGCTCTATGTGATAATCAGCCTTTAGTCTACTGCAAAACCAATTGTACTTCGGTTGAGATTTCGCGATTTTGCGTAGATAATGTAGCGCGATTTCAATTCAACGCCGATTCAGCCCCTAGTGTGAACAACTATGCTTTCACAGACTCAAGCCCACCGTCGCACAATCTTCTCAGTTACGCTGCTGTTGCTGCTTATCGCGGCGAGTCGGATTCTGCGGCTGAGTCTGGATCAGCGCGATCTGCATGTCGATGAGGTGTGGTCGGTCTGGCAACTGCTCGGCGCACATCCCGATTATATGCGTGACGCGGCGTGGCCTCCCCTTTACTACATTGTATTAGATGGCTGGCGACAATTAGTCGGGCTGCATCCTGTCGTGCTGCGCTTTCTCTCCGCGCTGCTATCGCTGATCGGGGCGGCAAGCATATATCGGGTTGCACGCCGCCTGTGGATCGGGAACACGCGCCGTGAGATGATCGGACTCATGGCGATGGTGGTGTACAGCGCGTTGGCGCTCAGTACCTTGCTGACAACGCAGGTACGTGGCTATGCGCTGGTCTATGCGCTACTACCAGTGGCGTTCTGGTTCACGTTACGCTACTTCGATCACCCGCAGATCCGCCGTGCGATCCCGCTAGCGTTGACACTCGCCGCGATGTTTTATACATGGTACGGCTCGGTTGGTGCGTTTCTGCTCATCGGCATTTACACGTTGTTGGTGTACCGCCAAGCGATCTGGCGCTGGTGGCTGCCGGGGATCATCGCCGGACTAATCGCGCTGCCGGGGATCATCGGGATTATGGGGTTGGTCACAAACCGCATCAAGCCCTTGAGCGACTCGAAGATCGAGCCGCTGATCCCGGCGTTGACCGCCCTATATAAGCAGGATGCGGGCAGCAGTGTAATCGTGTGGCTGCTGCTGTTCGGGATCGCGACGGTGCTGATAGCTATCTCCCAATGGGCAGGGTCGGGCAGGCCCGACCCCTACAAAATACCGTCTGGTGTAGGGGCGAGGCCTGCCTCGCCCGCTGATTTCTCCCTACGAACGGAGAGGAGGCTAGGGGGTGAGGATAAACGTTTTTCGCGTCCGCTAGCCTTGCTCGTCTGGATTTTTGTGCCAGTCATCATGTATGGCCTCAATTCATATCTTGGCTTGTTTTCTGCCAACTACACATGGTATTTTGTGCTAGGTCTGGCGCTATGGATGGCGTGGGGATTGTCGCAATTGCCGCGCAGTGGACAGATTGTTGCGTTGGCGGTATTGGTTGGCGTGTTGTTCACCCCGATTCCGTATGCGGCAATGCAGATCACGCCGCCGCCGCTGGGTCGGAGTTTTGCATGGCTGGCGCAGCATGTCCAATGGGGCGATGTGATTGCCATCGATCCGCTGTGGAAGGATCGCTATTGCAACTGTGTTGAGCCGGAAGTGTTCGACTATCTGAGTCGGCTGTACTTCCCACAGGGCTTGCCAGTGGTCAGCAACCCCGACGGCTATCGGCGCGTGTGGTATCTCAAGTGGGCTAGCCTCGAAGATCAAGCCTTTGAGCAGCGCGTTCGCCAGAATCGCGTTGAAGGGATGTTCGTTGGCCCACCCGAAGCGCTGTTCCGACTGTACGAAGCCCCACCCGATAGTACCGGGATTCCCTTTGAGAATGGGATGCGCTTTCACGGCATCGACATCATCGATCAGAAGCCGGGATTGCTGGCGCGTCGTGTGCGCGATACTGTCCGCGTGCGTTTGTGGTGGTCAGTGGATAAACCGATAACCGTTGATTACAGTGTGGCGCTGCATATCTACGCTAATGGTCAACTTGTCACGCAATCCGACAGCGCCCCGCAGATCGTGGAAGCTGGCACACCGCATGAGACGAGTCGCTGGCAGATGGGGCGCTTCTACATCGAGGAGCGCGATCTAGAAATCCCCGACTCGCTGATCACGGGCGCGTACCCGATCAACCTCATCGTCTATTGGTCAGGCGATCAGGTGCGTATTAGCGCACCGGGCGTAACTCAAGATAGAATGTTGCCGATCTACACCCTGAATATCAAGGCTTGGTAAAAACCCTATGACCGGAGCAGACCGGACTCCCATCGCGGACTCAACGAACACGCCCAGCAGTACTCCCAACAGCAACACTTCACAGCCCTCACAAGGCTTTCTCGCCGCCCTCAACCGTCGCCTCGATCCACGTCTGGCGCGAGTGGTCAGCATGGGCGTTATCCCGCTGCTATTCTATTTTGTCTTTTTCTGTCTGTTGACCTATCCGCTAATCTTGAGCTTCTCCACACACTTTTTCGCGGATACCTACGATGGCTTTCAAAGCTCGTGGAATCTGTGGTGGATGAACAAATCGGTGTTGCAGTTGCATCAGACTCCTTGGCTGACGACCTATCTGCACTACCCCTATGGAATCGCGCTCATCGCCCACGATCTGAACCCGATCAACGCTTTTGTCGGTGGGCTGCTGCTCAACTTCGTGGCGCTGCCACAAGCCTTCAATATCATGTTGATTGTGGCCTTCACGACTAGCGGCCTGACCGCCTTCTGGCTAGCCTACTATCTGACGCAATCTTACGCCGGGAGTTTGCTGGCGGGCTTTGTGTTCGTCTTCTCAAACTATGTTTTCGCCCACGCCCACAGCAGCCACCTGACGATCATTTCGGTGCAGTGGATACCGCTGTTCCTGCTAGCTTTTCATCGGTTTATACATAAACCAAGCCTCGGTCAAGCGGTATTGGCAGCCTTGGCGCTGCTTGCCGTCACACTGACCAACTTCTATTTTGTCTTTTACTCGGTCATCGCGGGCGGGATCATGGTGCTGTGGCTGATGGCGAGTCAACGTGATGTACTGCTGTTTTTCCGCCGGAGCCGTCTTGCGTCAACATTGGTCTTCGTCGCGATTACGATAGCCACCTTAGGCCCAATGACCCTCTCGTTGGTGCTGCTCAACACCAACGATCATATTGTGCCAGTCCACGACACTGTGAACTATTCGCTGGACGTGGTAGCCTACCTCATGCCGGGTGGTCACTGGCGATCTACACCACTGACTTCGTGGTACTGGACAAACCTGCTAGGCAACGCCGATGAACACAGCGCCTATCTGGGCATTGTGTTTTGGGCGGTCTGCTTGTATCTGCTGTATGTAGTGGTCAGGCGGCGTAAGTTTACAGGGCAAGGAGTCGGGGTATGGTTTGCAATTCTAGGGGTATTTGCCATCCTTAGTTTTGGCTCCATACTGCGAATCGCTGGCAGGAGCATCCCGGCGGCTGGCGCGATTATGCCCTATTCGCTTGCCGAAAAACTCTTGCCCACCCTGCGAGTTACAGGTGTACCCGCCCGCATGGTGATCCTTCCGGTGCTGTGCGCGGCGATGATCTGCGCCTATGGCTTCAAAGTGTTGTTCAGCAATCATCCGACGCGATGGTGGCTGCCGCTGGTCATCCTGATCGTTCTGATCGTGGATATGTACCCGCCTGCGCTGCTCACGACAGATCCCGCGCAACCTGCGTGGGTCGCCGTGCTGCGTGACCAACCCGGCAACGATGCAGTGGTCGATACCGTGACGCTCAATGCGTTCGCCATGTACTACCAGACTACCCACAACAAACCGATCTCGTTTGGCTATACCTCGCGCAATACGCAAAGCGTAGACCGCCAAGACAAGCAGTTGCACGATCTGTTGGATAGCAAACAGTATGCGCGGGTGTGTGAGGAGTACAAGTTCCGCTATTTGGTCACGACTGACTCGCGAGTTGTGGATAGCGACTCAGCGGCAAAAGCAATATACAGCGATCCGAAGATCACGGTCTATGATTTGGGCTGCATAAAATAGGTCGGCGCTGGAAAGCACAAAGAGGGCGACATGGTTCGACTATTCACTATCAAGTTAACAATGCTGGTGCTTGCCATTTTACTACCAGTAGGGTCGGTATCTGTTAATGCACCTAAAAGCGCTTATGTCTACCTCTTTGCGGAACTACCCAAACAGTCAAGTAGTCCAAGCACTATCCAGTTCAAAGCTATCGATCCGGCTAATCCACAGCGGCAAACCTTAATAAACCTACCGGGCATTGGAACCTTAAGCCCCGATGGCAAATGGCTCGCCATGAAAAGCTCTCATGGCTTATCGTTTCTCGTAACCCTTCAACTAGTTAATCTTGCAACCGGGCAAGTACGCATGGTTGCTGAATTTAACTCTATCCTGAATGATGACGACATTCATGCTTATGATCCGGGTCAAGTGTTTGAATGGTCGCCCGACAGTCGATTCCTTGCTTTTAATGGCAAGCTCGGTACAAAAGCCATTTCTGGGGATAAATGGGACGGAGATATTTTCGTTTACACCCCCGAAACGGATCAGACGGTACAGATCACTGATAGTGGTAAAATGCGTTTCCAATATGCTTGGTCGCCGGACAGCACACGACTTGCCGTTGTGAGTGCTGACCGCCATTGCGCCAAAAGTTGCCCGGTGATGCTTGAGATTTTTGAGGTGGCAACGCAGCATAAACTCCAATCGGCTGTCATTTATAAGATGGAGGCACCCGGTTACAGTGCCGAAATGTTGTGCGATCTCCGATGGTCGCCTAAGATGCTCTATCTAAGTTTTTTGAACGGGTGTGATTCC
>JBDTVG010000103.1:0-4821 GCA_040007395.1 Chloroflexota bacterium | reverse complement strand
CCACAAATCAGAACGGCCCGAAAGGGCCGTTTTGCTGCGTCCATCATGATGGACAGAATGTTGCAACCGAGCGATGGGATTAGCAGTCCAATTCTTTCAGTGATCCCAAGATATTGCCCACCTTGCCCTAAATAGTTCTACCGCACCGCGATGTTCACAAGATGCTAGAGAATGTATATCGTCAGATAAAATGGGACACCTTAAGAGATGGAAGGTTCAGCGTAAACAGGCCAAACCTCTTAACTAAAAGTGTGTCCCATGGATGCTGACGACATACAGCTGGATTGAGCAGACTGACGCACTTGTACATCTTTAACCTGTTCAATCCCGGTTTTCTCAGTAGCACACTACTGGCACGTATTTAGCCAAAATTTATTAAAGATTTCCGCTCACGTTTCCTCGCACATTCTCAAAACACAGTACAATGTAACCATCTTACACCTCCATCGTTGAAAGTTGGCACTCATGCGCAGAGTAAGCACGTTGTTCTTGCTGTTGTCGCTGCTCACACCGATGTCGCCTAGTGTCGCGCAGTCCACCCACTCAAGCAACCCACTGACCCAACCCAACAAAGCAGTACCGAGCGCTTCGAACGCATTGGCAAAGCTGCCTACCTCGTTCATCGCCAATGCTGGACAACTTGATTCTAACGTGCGCTTTGAAGTCCGCAGCAGCGCGGGACACCTGTTTTTCACGCCGCAAGGAGTCACACTAGCGCTCGCGGCGAGATCGAAGTCGCCAAAACCGATAGATGATCGATCTATCGCGTTGCGGCACATACCAAGTATTGACACCACGCCGCAAACAAACGTTGCGGTGCGGGTCAGCTTCGACGGGGCGAACCCGAACGTGATACTCGGCGGGGCGGATCAGCAGCCGGGGATGGTCAACTTCTTCATTGGCAATGATCCCGCACAGTGGCATACCAATGTGCCAACCTTCGCGGGTGTCACTTATCATGATCTGTATCCCGGTATCGACCTAACCTATAACGGACATGGTGGCGCACTCAAAGGTACGTACACCGTCGCGCCCGGCGCCGATCCAACGCTGATCCGCTGGCACTACGATGGTGCAACCGCCACTCGACTCGACCCGACCAGTGGCGATCTACTGATCGATGCGGCAGATGGCCTGAAGTTGACTGAACAAGTGCCGGAAGTCTGGCAAACGGACGCAGACGGTGTGCAGCTCTCGGTAGCGGCTCGATATGCACTGGCGGTGGATGGCGCGGCGCAGTTCACACTCGGCACTTACGATCCGGCGCTGCCGCTGGTCATCGATCCGGGGCTGGTGTACTCAACATATCTGGGCGGCAGTAGCTCTGACAGAGGATATGGAATTGCAATCGACAGCAGCAGTAATGCTTATATCACGGGCGAAACTGACAGCGATAACTTCCCGACGACGGTGGGTGCCCTCCAAACGACCTTAGCTGGTTCAGATGCGTTCGTAGTCAAGCTGAACGCGACTGGCACAGGACTGGTGTATTCGACGTACCTGAGCGGGGTCAATAGTGGCGATTCCATTAAGATTGCGGTGGACAGCAGTGGAAATGCCTATATCACGGGCTTCACCCAAAGCACCAACTTCCCGACAACAAGGGGAGCCTTTCAAACTATCTATGGCGGCTTGGGCGATGCGTTCGTAGTCAAGCTGAACACGACTGGTAGTGGGCTACTCTACAGCACTTACTTGGGCGGCAGCGACGTTGACGAGGGCGCTGGGATTGCAATCGACAGCAGCGGCAACGCCTATATCACGGGCTTCACCCAAAGCACCAACTTCCCGACAACGGCGGGTGCTTTCCAAACGACCTTAGCTGGTCCAGATGCGTTCGTGGTCAAGCTGAACGCGACAGGTAGTGAGCTACTCTACAGCACCTACCTCGGCGGCAGCGACGTTGAGGTAGGCTTCAGGGTTGCGGTGGACAGCAGTGGAAATGCCTATGTCTTGGGCTGGACTATCAGCGATAACTTCCCGACGACAGTGGGTGCCTTCCAGACGGTCTATGGCGGCTTGGGCGATGCGTTCGTAGTCAAGCTGAACACGACTGGTAGTGGGCTACTCTACAGCACCTTTCTGGGCGGCACCAACGGCGATGACAAAGGCTACGGGATTGCGGTGGACAGCAGCGGTAGCGCCTATGTCACGGGTTACACCCAAAGCACCAACTTCCCGACGACGGTAGGTGCCTTCCAAACGGTCTATAGCAGCTACGATGCATTCGTGGTCAAGCTGAACGCGAACGGCACCGGGCTGATCTACGGTACCTACTTGGGTGGCAGCAACGTTGATGTCGGCTATGGGATTGCGGTGGACAGTAGCGGCAATGCTTATGTCACGGGCGAAGCTGGCCTTGGCTTCCCGACGACGGTAGGTGCCTTCCAAACCACCTTTGGCGGCGGCGGTGGTGATGCGTTTGTGGTCAAGCTGAGCGCGACTGGCAATGCGTTGGCCTACAGTACCTACTTAGGCGGTGGCGTGGGTGGCAGCAACGTTGATGTCGGCTATGGGATTGCGGTAGACAGCAGCGGCAGCGCCTATGTCACGGGCGAAGCTGGCCTTGGCTTCCCGACGACGGTAGGAGCGTTCCAAATGATGTCGGACGGCAACGCCGACGCTTTTATCACCAAACTCGACCTGATCCCACTCGGCTTACCCACCACGTATTTCAGTGTCACGGGCTTTCCTTCGCCTATCGTGGCAGGCACGGCGGGTACGGTCACCGTGCAGGCGCTGGATGCCTCAAACAACGCGACCAATAACTATACGGGTACAGTGCATCTCACCAGCAGCGATCTACAAGCAATCTTGCCCGCTAATGCTACCTTAACTAACGGTGTCGGCACGTTCAGCGTCACCCTAAAGACAGGGGGTACGCAGTCCATTACGGCAACCGATACTATCACTAACACGATCACCGGTACGCAAAGCGGGATAGTAGTCAACCAAGCGCCCGCTATCACGAGTGCGAACCAAGCGATCTTCCATGTTGGCAGCGCCGGCACGTTCACTGTCACAGCAACGGGTACTCCTGCGCCCATGTTCAGTGCAACGGGCTTGCCCGGCTGGACAACGCTCAATCCAACCACCGGAGTACTCAGCGGCACACCGCTTACTACCGTCGGGTCGCCGTTTTCTATCACGATCACCGTCAGTAATGGCGTGCTGCCCAATGCCACTCAAAACTTCACGCTGACTGTTGCTGCAGGAGCAATCGACACCATTGGCGTGTTCCGCCCCTCCACCGCGACATTCTATCTACGCAACTCGAATACCACCGGGGCAGCAAACATCACCACCGCGTTTGGCACATCGACAGATCTGCCTGTCGTGGGCGACTGGAACGGTGACGGGATCGACACGGTGGGTGTGTACCGCACTGGTCAATTTCTCCTACGCGACTCCAACACGTCCGGCGCATCTATTGTTTACAACTTCGCACTGGGGGTCAATGGCGATGTGCCGATGGCAGGCGATTGGGACGGCGACGGCAAAGATGGTGTCGGTGTGTTTCGTCCTTCCAATGGCTTAATCTATCTCAAGAACGGTCTGACGACGGGCTTTGCCAACTTCCAAATGGTGCTCGGCGTACCCGGCGATGTTCCGGTAGCGGGTGACTGGAACCACGACGGCAAGGACAGTCCCGGCGTGTACCGTCCGAGCAGTACCACCTTCTTCCTGACCGATCAGGTATGCAATTGCAATGCAACAGGCAGCTATCAGGCGACGTTAGGCGTGGCGGGCGATAGTCCTATCGCTGGCGACTGGAACAACGATGGCAGTGCGGGGATCGCCGTGTTCCGGCCCTCAAACGGGCTGATCTATCTCAAGAACACGCCGACGACTGGCTATGCCGATATTCAGATCGTGTTCGGCATTCCAAATGACAAACCTGTCGCTGGCCACTGGTTCGCGGGGCCACCCACTCCCCCGAAACTCGCCCCGACGTTCGTGCCGTAGAGACAGCGGACAATGCCAGCGTTGCCCGCACCTGCTCTGTCCGCTGAATGGGGCGATTGCCCTGAACGGTAAGGCGATTGCAAAGTCATTTTCCTCACCCTAAATCCCTCTCCACTGGCGTAGAGAGGGACTTGAAAACCGTGTGCTTCCCCCTCTCTACGAAGTGGCGGGTACCACGCAGTGGTCGCGGCTAGGGGGTGAGGAGAATATGATGCTATTCGGACTTTGCACGCGTCCTGCCCTGAACGGTAAGGCGATTGCATGAGAGCTCGTTTGTACCGTTGTGAGTCATTTACAAGTGATTCAACGGGCAAATTGGATGCTCGCTGAATGAAAAACAGATCGTGCAATCACCCTATATTTTCCTTGTTGACAAAAACCGTCAACTATCTATATGATAGGTTATCCAATCACTGTAAGAGCGCAATCATAAATCAATGAATCATCCACGTCACCTGTTGCGGCTAGCAATTATCGTTCCGGCTGTCATTTTCATAGCGCCTATCGTCATTATCTTGGCATCTGCCGGAAGTGGAAATGGATTAGTCAAAATTGGGACTGCTTATGCGAGTGATCCTAGTCACCTCGCACAGGCAGCCATAACCGCTACCCCACACGTTAGGGTAATTACATCGTCAGCAAGCACCCCGGTTAACCCTTTGCCGATGGCATTGCCGACCGCGCAGCCAAGCACAAGCGTGACAACCAGCATACAAACAAAGTTGCCGGCACCTTCCACTAGCCTGACGCAGAAGCCGCTTGGGCATCCAGCGGCTTCTGCGCCCTTTTTGACCATCAGCGGTACTTGTGACACTGTAGGCAACTCCGTCTTCACCATCACGAATATCGGTGGGC
>JBDTVG010000102.1:0-7863 GCA_040007395.1 Chloroflexota bacterium | reverse complement strand
CGAAGCTAAACCCTATGAGTGCCACGCGATCAAGATCGACATCCGGGCGCTGTACCGTGTAGTCGATGACTGCCTTCAGGGGTGCATCGATCCCCTCAGTGGCATTCTTCAAGGGAAGTTCAGGGTAGCGTAAGCGGCTGCCGACATGGTAGGGCAAATCCACCGCGACGATGTTGTACCCCCGGCTGCGCCCAGCCCCAACCCAGAAGTAGGCATTTTCGGCCCAGCCCTCACCGCCTGTTACGTAGATCAAGGTCGGGGCTTTGGATGCCTCACTCAGCGCCGGCATGAAATAGCCATGCAGCGGGAATGACTGGAAAGGCACTTCAATCGGTACAATCGGCGGGTCGAAGAGGGCACCAGCCTTTTGGAAACAGGACGCGCCCCTGCGCCAGTTTTCGGCCAGGCGCTTATCCTGAGGACGAGCGGAAAGGGTGCCGATGTGGTAGTAGCTAAAGGCCCGTAGATAGGCTTCGCGGGCGCTGACCAGATGATGCGCTCCCTCAGCCGCCTGGGCCTGGGCCTCAAGCCGCTGCCCGGCCTTCGTCCACTCGTCCACCCAGCTTTCCGGGTCCCCGTCCTTGATCTGCGAGGCAACGCGCATACACTCGCCGAGTTCGGCACCACCAGCACTGCTGTTGCCCAATGCCCACATCAGGTTGAAATCCATGTCTTCGTTGTCAAAATAGACTTTAACGCCCCGACGCTTCATGATTCTCTCTTCATTGATATTCTTGTTCATGGCTTGCTCCTCGACTAACCGTTGCTTTATCGACGAATTGTTGATTACACTATAGGAGTACTGGTGATGCCAGTCAATAAGGAATAGAATCGGCGTGTCGTATAAGCAACAGGTGTCGAACATGTCCAAAGAAAAAGCGTCGCAAGCTAGCATGACCAATAGCCGCAAGATCGATCCGCGTATCGAGCGCACCCAAGAAGCGCTCCGTGGTGCGCTGATGGCATTGATCGAAGAGAAAGGTTTTGACGCGATTTCGGTTCAGGATGTCACCGAGCGCGCACGGTTAAACCGCGCCACGTTTTACCTTCACTACCGAGACAAACAAGACCTGCTCCTTCGCACCAGTGAGGCCGTCTTTGATCGTCTGGTAGCGGAAGCCGGGCCAATTGATCGCGACAACCTCGCCTTGCAGAAGCCGCCACAGCAGTTGGTGATGGTGTTTAGGCATGTAGCTGAACACCGGGACTTTTACCGGGTGGTGCTGGGGAGATCAGGCGTACCCGCCTTCGTAGCGCGGATGCGCGAATACGTGACGACATTCACGCAACCGCGCATTGCCAGTCTGCACACCCTCTACCCTACCGCTGTGCCGATTCTGGACGAAATGTTCATCAGCGAGTATGTGACAGGGGCGCTGCTGGGCATCATCATCTGGTGGTTGGAAAACGACCTGCCGCATTCACCGGAATATATGGCAGACCGGTTTACCTGGTTGAGCGTAGCTGGCACTTACCGGATGCTGGGCATTGAGCCGCCAAGCCTGGATGCCGAATAACTTTGGGCTGACCGTCCAGTGCCATACGCCAAACTACAGCGTTTTCCGTCGTCGTGGCAGTCTCACAATCTCAAACGCTACCGTGAATAATCCTCGGTATGGATGTATTCCCTCTCCCAAAGGAGAGGGACTTTCCAGACTAGGTATTTCGCTCCCCTCTCCCAAAGGAGAGGGGCCGGGGTGAGGGCAATCGGGTATAAAAACAAGTCGTGCGTAAGGTCAGTACTGAAATCTAGCCTTGCCATTCCACACTCCCAAAACCGACTCGGAGTGATAGAACGTAGATTGGCTACTAGCATCGCTAATTTTGTGTTTGGGCAACCCATTCATTCATCGAGACAAATCATGAGGGCGCTATCCCGCCTTGCCAAAATGCGCTCTGGCATCCAATGGCGTTAGGCCACGCGGAGCATTGCTCCCAATTTTGATTTGATGTGTTGGTCTGTCCCATTTCCTGCACAACAATGGCAAAATGACCAAAAGGTGCTACGCTACGGTTTGACAAGATTCTTGCACACCAACTATAATTTTGCGCCAGAAACTATTTAAAGATATTGCAGGCGGCGTTGAAAGCCAATGAACAGGATTAATGGTAACGGACAGGGACGTAAATTAACGGGTAATTCAGGGAATTCATACGACGGTCATCGGGCGGAATTCCAGCCGCCACCGCCGCCGGACGAGAGCTATTGGTCGGCCTTGCTGCGTGAGGGGGAAAGCGCGGCAGGTGGATCGCAGCGTCAGAACGATGTGACTTGGGATGGCTTCGACATGGCGGCTTCTTCGACTGCCGAAACCCATTCCGAAACAGGCGATGCCGACTGGCAGACTGCCCGGGTAGTCTACGAAGCGGATCATACAGTTGAACTGGCGGTAGTAGGCTATAACCGAGGCGGGCTGTTGGTCGAGTGGAACAGTCTGCGGGGCTTTGTCCCGGCAAGTCAGTTAGTCAGCTTCCCGGCAGGACCAGATATGCAGATACGGCGTGTAGAACTTTCTGCACGAATCGGGCAACCGCTGCTCTTGCGCGTTATCGAACTTGATCAGGCGTTAAACCGCCTCATTCTTTCCGAACGGGCGGCGCAGGTTGGGCCGGGGACTCGTGCCAATGTGTTGGATCATCTGCGCCCCGGCGATACGGCTGTGGGTCGGGTGACGAATCTGTGTGACTTCGGCGCATTTGTCGATCTGGGTGGGCTGGAAGGGCTGGTTCACATCAGCGAACTAAGCTGGGGGCGCGTTGGACACCCCGCCGATATGTTCACACGCGGCGCTGAGATTCGCGTCTATGTCATGGAAGTCAACCGCGATCAGGGGCGGATTGCTCTGAGCGTCAAGCGCTTACAGCCAGATCCATGGGAGACGGTAGAGAAGCGCTATCAGGTCGGGCAAATCGTCGAAGGTGTGATCACCAATGTCGTCGATTTCGGCGCGTTTGCAGGCATTGAAGAAGGCTTAGAAGGGCTGATCCATGTCTCCGAACTGGCGGAAGGTCACTTCTTGCACCCGCGCAACGTGGTACAGGAAGGTGAAACGGTTCGGGCACGTATCCTGAACATTGATGGACGGGCGCGGCGGCTTGGGCTGAGTTTGCGCCAATTTGAGGCTGCGTCGGCACCAGATACCCATCAAGAGACGCAAAGCTAATTTCAGAGCATTCTACAAAATCGAATGGGATAGTCTTTCCTTCAAGTGGAAAAAGCCATGAAACAGGTTACGAGGAACATCGATCCTGATTCCGCTCACGATCTACTGGAACGGGTTCCTCGTGCGTGCATCACCTTTGCCTATGAACACAAGCCACAGGCTCAGCCAGTTGCATTAGTGTGGCGCGACAGTCGTTATTTGGTAGGAATCCCTGAGAATATCGATCTACGCCCAAATGACGGCGACGAGGTTGTGCTTCTGGTTGACGAAGGCATCTATTTCTTTGATCTCCGTGCCATTTACATTCGTGGTCAGATACATCCTACTGAGCTTCCACAAAACGCACCTGTTGGTCACAGGTGGTTCGAGGTGATTCCTCTGAAGAAAGTTGCTTGGGATTACGGAAGTCTACGCGAGGTGGGCGATGAAAGCTGACGAACCTGCGGTACAAGATGTGATGCGACGGTCTATGGTCGCCCGTATCGCGACCCTTTCCCGCAATGGTCGTCCAAGTATTACCCCGCTGTACTTTGTTTGCATAAACGGTCATCTCTGGCTTAGTACATCCGACTGGACTCTCGCGGCTCGCGATGCCAAAGCCAATCCCAACGTGAGCATCTTGCTGGATATGACGCATATTCCGCACGACCATCGGATTTTGCGAATTATGGGTCGAGCTAATGTGCAAACCTATACGAAGCTGCCACGTTCCTATGTCTTTTGGGTGGCCCTCAAATACAGTTTGTCGCCGGGTGGTCTCCGCAACAACTTAGCCCATCTTCGGCAGCTTCGGCTCATGAATCGCTATCACGCCCAGAGTAAGGAGAAAGGTCTGCCCTGCATTATTGAGGTTACTTCCGAGCAAGTTGAATTTCTCAACGACCATCGGTTGGGGTAACGCTCAAAGTTTGGTTTTGCGTAACCATGCGAACATTTGTACAATATGCACTTGTCGAAATCAAGCGCTAGCTTGTGAATGAGGAGCGTGTAATGTCAGAGGCGCAAACGGATTACGCAGAGATCAACGGTGCAAAGCTGTATTTTGAGGTAGCAGGTGAAGGTCATCTGCTGGTTATGGTTCATGCTGGTATTGCCGATAGCCGCATGTGGGACGATCAGTTTCCCGAATTTGCCAAACAGTATCGCACCATCCGCTACGATCAACGGGGTTACGGCAACAGTGAACCCGTTGACAGCGAGTATAGCTTTCGCGAAGATTTGGCGGCGCTGCTCAAGTTCCTAAACGTCGAACAGACCTATCTGATCGGGTGCTCGATGGGCGGCGGAACGTGCATGGATTTCACCCTCGAACACCCAGAAATGGTTGGCGCACTAATTATGGTCGGGTCAGGACCATCTGGCCTGAATTTGGACGTACCAGAGCCAGCCCTCGTCCCTGAGATTATGAAAGCCAGCGATGCGAAAGATTGGGAGAAACTGCTAGAACTTGAGACGCAACTCTTTTTTGATGGCGAAGGCCGCACGCCGGATCAGGTCGATCAGCAAGTGCGGCAGAGGGCGGTTGCCATGAATCGGCAAGCCATTGCTCACGAAGCCAAAGGGCTTGGTAAACCGAAACCGTCCATAAAGCCAAGTGCCGCCGAACGGTTGGGCGATCTGCATTTACCTGTCTTGGCTATTTATGGGGATCGCGACGAAGCCTATGCACATATGGTTGCCGATTACATGGAACAACATATTGCGGGCGCTCAAAAGGTCATGATTCCAAATACCGCCCATCTGCCGAATATGGAGCAGCCCGCTGCCTTTAACGGGATCGTGCTTGACTTTCTGAAAAAAATCAGCTAAAGATTAGTTAGATCAACTGCAAAACGAATGGGCTGGCCCCGGCGCGAGTCGGGTTTTTTGGTCTACAGACCGTAGAACGTTAGTTCGCAATACACGCCAGTTAACTCTGACTAACATAAAAATGGTATAGGAATGGCTGATCCAAAATCAACTTCAACGACTTCCAAAACATCGAAACCGGGCGCACCCAAACTCGATAAACCAGCGGGGACACTACGCAGCGCGACTCCGCCGCCCGCACCGCCCAAACCAACACGCACTCCCACGAAGAAGGCTGATGCACCGAAACTGGTCAAGGTCGAAAAGCCAGCCCCGGCTGCACCACGCAAAGCGGCTCCTGCTCAACCAGAGTTCCACCCGATGCTTGACCCTGACAGGTTCGGCAAACTGCTGCACGAACGTCCGGCGTGGATCGACGAATTAGGCGCGATTGCGCTGGTGGTATTCGGTTTTGTCTCATTGTTTGCGCTGCTGAACACGACCTCGACTTCGCTGGCAGCGGCATGGGCAGAGAACCTTCGCCAGTTTTTTGGCAGCATCGGCGCAATGTTGGTGTGTGGCATGATCATCACGGCGGGGGTATTGATCGCGCTGCCGCGTATTGGCGTGCATCTCCCGATCTCATGGGGCAAGATCATCACGATTGAGGTCGCCTATTTTGCGTTTCTCGGTGTGCTGCATCTTTCGGCACGCGACCCCGAACCACGAGCGCTGGCGCGTACAGGTCAGGGCGGCGGCTATATCGGCTGGGCGATCAGCGAACCGCTGTTCAAGCTGTTCGGATCGAGTTTCGCCATGACCATTTTTGCGATTATTATTGTGGTGTGTCTGAGCAATGTCTTTGGCATCAATCGCAAACACTTACGGCAAGTCCTGACCTTTGCCAATAAGCAGTTCGAGACATTAGCGGAACGCATGAAGCGTCCGCCCCGACCCCGCCAGGTTTCGCCGTTCGCCAATGCTGCGAATCAAGCAAATGCGGCATTGGCGCTGGATACGACAGCGGAAGCACCCACCCGCACGGCTGATCCGATGGTTCGCCCGCTGCGCCAAACTCCGGCTGCACCTGCGACTCCTGAGATGAGCAGACCCGCTTCGGCACTCGCTACTCAGCCCGATCTGCCATCAGCGCAGCCTGCGGCAAGTACCCTAGCTACGCCGTCACCGACTCCGGCAAAGATCGCATCCAAGCCCCGGACAGCCTCAAAGCCAGCACCGCCAATTGTACCGGAACGCCCCAAGCGCTACTTCACCGTCGAAGATTTCAAGGAAGTGCGGCAGAACTTCCCTCGCAGCGGCGATCTGCCCTCGACAACGCTGTTGAATGATATGGAACTCAACAAGCCCACCGAACAAGAGATCAACAACAACGTTCGGATCATTGAGAATACGCTGCTTGAATTTGATATTGACGTGGAAGTGGTCGATGTCAAAGTGGGGCCGACGGTCACACAGTACGCGGTGCAGCCGTTCCGCGAAGTGACCAACGATCAGGGCGAAGTGGTGATGCAGCGTGTGCGCGTCAACAAGATCGCCTCGTTGACCAACGATCTGGCATTGGCACTTTCGGCAAAGCGACTGCGTATCCAACCCTATGTCCCCGGTCATCCATATATGGGGATTGAGGTGCCTAACCGCAAACCGAGTACCGTTGCGCTGCGCCCAGTCATGGAATCCGAGACATTTGCACGCGCCTTCGCCAAGCGCGATCCTGATATGCCGAACCAGACTCGCGAAGTGCCGTTGACCGTACCGTTAGGTCGCGACGTTTCGGGGGCGGCCTTTGTCGTGGATCTGGCGACAATGCCGCATTTGCTCATCGCTGGGACGACAGGTTCGGGCAAGTCAGTAGGCATCACGGCGATGATCATGTCGCTGGTCATGAACAACACCCCAGAGCGGATGCAACTGGTCATGCTCGACCCGAAAATGGTAGAACTGTCGCGCTTCAATGGACTGCCCCATCTGCTAGGGCCTGTCGAAACAGATATGGAGCGTATTATTGGGGTGCTGCGTTGGGCGACCCGCGAAATGGATCGCCGTTACAAACTGCTGGAAGGTGAGGCGACCCGTAATATTGAGTCCTATAACCGAGCGCTAGGCAAGCGGCGACAGTCTGAACATTTGCCGTATATTGTAATTTTCATCGACGAGATTGGTGATCTGATGCTCTCGCGCCCCGACGAAATGGAACGCACCCTTACCCGCTTGGCGCAGATGGCGCGTGCTGTCGGGATGCACCTCGTCGTTGCCACGCAGCGCCCCAGTGTGGACATTATTACAGGGTTGATCAAGGCCAACTTCCCGGCACGGATCTCATTTGCGGTGGCTTCTGGCGTGGACTCGCGGGTCATTCTGGACACGACAGGTGCAGAAACGCTCATGGGACGTGGCGACATGCTGTATCTTGCGCCAGACGCAGCAGGCCCACAGCGCTTGCAGGGCTGTTTTGTCTCCGACAGTGAGATTGACGCAGTGATGAATTTCTGGAAGGATTGGCAAAACCGCCAGCGACAGGAAAGTCCTGCTGACCAAGCGGAGGTTGCGCCGTGGGAACGCGGCCTGACCCGCCGCGAATCGCTCAACGACACTGATCCGATGCTCGAAGATGCGATTGATCTGGTAGTGCGGGAGGGAGAAGCCTCGGCTTCATTGATTCAGCGGCGGCTAGGGATCGGCTACCCGCGTGCGGCGCAATTGCTGGATATGCTGGCGGAACTTGGCGTAGTCGGTTCGCTCAAGGATGGCGGGCGGTCTCGCGAAGTGCTGCTCAAACCCGGTATGGATAAGTACAAAAAGCTGCTGGACAAACGGCGAAAGTAAGCCTAAATTCTCTCTAAGCTGGACTTTACACATCAGGTGGCATAACAGAGCAAGTCGTTGAAACGTT
>JBDTVG010000101.1:0-7717 GCA_040007395.1 Chloroflexota bacterium | reverse complement strand
CCGTTGCCCATCTAACGATTGAGGCCGTTGCGCTGGGTCTTTCGGCGCATCAGATGGCGGGTTTTGATGGCGCTAAGGCTCGCGAGTTGTTCGATCTGCCAGAAGACTACGAAACGTTGACCATCATCGCCATCGGTTATCAAGGTGAACTTGATACGCTGACGGAAGATTTGCAGGAACGTGAAAAACAGACACGGACCCGCAAGCCCATGACCGAATTTGTGTTTAGTGGACACTGGAATCAACCCCTTGACGTTGCTGAAGCCGAGTCATTGGCGGCGACCCACTAGCGCCAAAGCGGCAAGTATTACAGTCTGATGAGGCTGACCATTTAATGGTCAGCCTCTTTTGTTACGGATTAGTTAAGTTGAGGGGTGAGCCATCTTTTGAGAAGGTACAATTATCGCCAACAAATTATTCTCGAATGTAGTCACACGTTGCGAGATCATCATATAGCAAACCGAGCACATATCATTAAACTGTTAAGGGATATTCACAACTATGCGTCGGCTGTTGCTGCGATTGCTCATCATTACAATAATCCTAACCGCATCGGTAGGTGTAATGCTAAAATCTGGGCCTGTTCACCTTTGACAATGCCCCGTATGAGCAATACGGCTTGTTCGGGCTTGAGCCGTCGTCCTTCAAACTCCGTGCCACTGAACACGTTGTAGGTGTTGTCACACGCCCGACAGCGATAATCTACCACCTCGGTGACTGTGCGGGTTCGAAACAACCGAGCTTGCCCTAAGTCTGCCCCGCAGCCACTCATAACTGCTCTGGCTGGATAGCAAATCCACTAGTGGAAATTCAATGGGCATTGTATTGCTCCTGCCGCCTTCACCATTCCTTCAGTATCAAGCCAGTTTGAATGAAGATTTCAATACACAGGTGAGGAAATCTTCATTCAAACTCATGCGTTAGCCCTTGGGAGCCGAGGGTGAGGGCAAGCGGGTATAAAAACAAGTCGTGCGTAACGTGAGGTATTTAGTAAGCACTAAACCGCCTACAATTGACCCTGACCGCACAGCCCGTTATACTTGGAGTTGACAGATAGCACACTTGAGCGAGCGGAGTAATAGTTATGCCGGATGAACAAAATGGCAACCGTGTTGTCAGCGGCAAACGTCGGCAAGAAGATGAAGATCAGGGGTTACGCCCACAACTTCTCGGTGAGATTATCGGGCAAGAACGAGTGATCGAGCAGTTAAAAATTCTGGTCGATGCGGCAAAAGCCCGCAAAGATCCACTTGATCACATCCTGTTTTATGGCCCGCCGGGATTGGGCAAAACCACCCTGTCACACGTCATGGCGAAGGAGATGGGCAGCAACATTCGCATCACGGCGGGGCCATCGGTTGAACGGGCGGGCGATCTCGCGGCAATCCTGACACACTTGCGCGAAGGCGATGTCCTGTTTATCGACGAAATTCACCGGTTGGGCAAAGCTGTCGAAGAAATTCTGTATCCGGCGATGGAAGACTATAAGCTGGATATTGTGGTTGGCAAAGGGCCAGCCGCCAAAAATGTTCGCTTGAATCTGCCCAAGTTTACGGTTGTGGGCGCAACGACACGATTGGCGCTGCTGACCGGGGCGCTACGTACCCGGTTTGGCAACATCTATCATCTGGAACCATATAGCATCGAAGCGACTATCAAGATTGTGACACGGGCGGCGGCGCTGCTCAAAGTGCCGATTGATGCTGAGGGCGCACTAGCCGTCGCTAGACGGGCGCGTGGCACGCCGCGTATCGCCCTGCGGTTGCTCAAATGGGTACGCGACTATGCACAGGTACGGGCCGCAGGCTCGATTTCGGCTGAAGTTGCTACGCTGGCATTAGATCTGGTGGGCATTGATGAACTTGGCCTTGATGACATTGATCGCCGTTTGCTGCGGATGATAATCGAAAAATTTGGCGGCGGACCCGTCGGTCTGGATACGATTGCCGCTTCGATCAACGAGGAGCGCGACACGATTGAGGATGTTTACGAGCCGTATCTGATGCAACTCGGCTTCATCATGCGAACTTCCAAGGGGCGCATGGCGCTGCAAGGGGCTTACGATCATCTGGGACTACCCTATAATGGGCGCATCGTCCAAGAATCGTTGATCTAGCCTAATATGAACGACCAACCAGAAGCACCAGAGTCATATGAAATCCCGCACAAACCACAAAGACCAGAGAGGCCACGTATGGATCTCGAAAGCATCGGGCGGATAATGTTGATAGGTGGAGCAGTCGTCGCCGTGTTAGGCGGATTGTTCCTTGTTGCTAGCCGTGTCCCGATCCTCAACCAACTGTTCAATCTACCCGGCGATATTCGCATCGAAACAGGCAGCCTGTCGTGCTTCTTCCCGATTGTGACCATGATCATTCTCAGCGTATTGCTGACCATTGTCGCGAATGTTGTCATTCGTTTCTTGAATCGCTGACCCCGACATGATGCGTACCAGCGATTTCGATTATACTCTGCCGCCGGAAAGTATCGCCCAACACGCCATTGAACCGCGTGATGCGTCACGGCTGCTGGTGATTCACCGTGACAGCGGCACACTAGAACATCGTATCTTCCATGATTTGCCAGACTATCTGCGCCCCGGCGACGTGCTGGTACTTAACCAGACTCGCGTGATCCCAGCTCGATTACACGCGACCAAGATTCCCGGCGGCGGCGCAGTCGAGATATTGCTCATCGAACGGATCGATGATCGACACTGGTTGGCGATGGTCGGCGGTAAGCGCGTTCGCGAAGGGCTGCGGCTGACTCTCATCGGTGAGGGGACACCGCCCATTGAGGCCACCGTAACCGAAGTACGCGACGAATCCCAGCGTGTGTTGGAATTCAGTGAACCATTAGAACCACATCTCGCCATATTGGGCGAAGTTCCGCTGCCGCCCTATATCCATGAGCCACTCACAGACCCAGAACGCTATCAGACTGTGTATGCCCGCCAATCGGGTTCAGTTGCAGCACCGACAGCGGGTCTGCATTTCACAGCGGAACTGCTGCTGCAAATTCAGGCAATGGGCGTGGAGATCGTCTACTGTACGCTGCATGTCGGACCGGGGACTTTCCAGCCTGTCAAGACCGACGATGTAGCCTCACACCATCTGCACGCGGAATTTGCTCAACTTACGCCGGAAGATGCAAAGCGGATCAACGAAGCCAAGCTGCGTGGCGGGCGTGTCATCGCAGTGGGAACAACCACCGTTCGTACTCTCGAAACGGCGGCGAAACTTTCGGCGGGCGACGCAGGCACAGATGTATGTGCGTGGCGACCTGTCATCGCCTTTAGCGCCCAGACTGATCTGTTTATCACTCCCGGCTATCCGTTCCGTGTCGTGGATGTGATGATCACAAATTTTCACCTTCCCAAATCCACACTGCTCATGCTTGTCAGTGCTTTCGCGTCACGCGACCTGATGCTGCACGCCTATGAGGTCGCGGTGCGTGAGGGCTACCGATTCTACAGTCTCGGTGATGCCTGCCTGATCCTGTCAGGTGGTATCCCTAAACAGGGTGCGAAAGGCGTATAAGGAAACTAGGCGTAAAGCACCTGCGGCCTTACTACCTCACGTTACGCACGACTTATTTTAGGCTAGATGGCCCTCACCCCCGGCCCCAAGGGCTAACGCATGAGTTTGAAGGAAGATTTCCTCACCTCTGTATTGAAATCTTCCTTCAAACTGGCTTGATAACGCTTGCCTTTTAAAGAGGCTCGAGCCGGGTGCTGGTGTAAGAGATAGAGGGCCACTTTGCGCAGAACCGCTAAATTATGGTCGGTAAAACCAAGTCGAGCGCGGGAGGCATCTTCCTTGAAAACGACATCGAGAATCCTGTGACAGCGGTTTTCAATGCCCCAGTGTTCTCATACTCGGCTGGGTGAGCACGGATCACCTCGACAATCTTCTTTTGACAGCCCATCGCGTCGCTGGTCACAATGCCGCCTTGAAGCATCACTAACTCAAGCAACTGCGGAATCGCCACAATCTCATGGGCGTTCGTGGCAACGTGGAACAGGCGGCGCAGTGGTTAGGCCGCCCAAGCCCTGACCAAATGCAGCCCCGGTTGACCCGGCTTATCGTAAGTCCCTCGCCTGGTTTTGCCATCAATGGCAATCACTTGTCCCTCGGTCAAGACAAAAACCCCCTGAACCCATTTCAGAAAACACTGCTGGCAGGCCTCACCAGCCAGTTGGGCCAAGACACGTTGGAACGTATCCGTCGATGGTATGCTATTTGGCAACGCCAGCCACTGGCTCAACCATGCCGCCTTGCTGACCCCAACAACCCGATTTCGTCCCCATTGTCTGCATCGGCGAGGGTCGCACACACCGCCATGATGATATCGAGCAATTGATGCCGACATTGATTCACCATGCGTGGGTCGGCGATGTCCGCAAGGCACTCCACTAACACCCCAGCTGCTCCCAGTACCTAACCCTTTTCTACTTCCCTTGTCTTTCTATTTTCCCTCAATTCAATCGCATCCGTTAGCCCTTCCCCCGGTCCCTGTCCGCAGGAGAGGGGTGCAAGATCAGTCTGGTGGAAAGTCCCTCGCCTATGGGAGAGGGATTTAGGGTGAGTGCTGCTTTGCCTAAAGATACCTTCTACGTTATGCTGAGACGCAGAGTAATTTTTTAAAACTATATATTGATGTGCTTATTACTTTGATAGTGCTGAAGGGATAGTGATTAGGTAGAAGTCAGGCGTTGGCGGAAGGTGCTGTTGAGCCATTCGACATGATTGGTCAGGCGGTGTGTTTGCCGTCGGGACGGTGGCGTTTAGCGGGAAAGACTTTGGGATAAGATTGCCCAAAGTCAGTATAGAGGACAGCGCGTTGACGATATTCAGGGTAGGGAGTCACACAAGGCTTGAGCGGTCTCATCCGTGCGTGGACCAATCGCGTATAGGTTTTGGTTTTCTTTCATCCTGCCATTAGATAATCACTATCTTTATCAGCACCATTGCAGATTCGCGTACTAAATTACAAGATTTGTTTCACAAAGATACAGTTTTCCAATGTAAAGACGATGAATAATACAAATTATTTCTAAAGTGTGTCAGATTAGTATTGCGTTGTGGTTAACGCACCCCTCGCCCCTTCGACATAATCCAGAGACTGATGCCGGAAGTATGTATTATACAGTTCGGCATAATGACCGCCGCTGTGCATTAGTGACTCATGGTTACCCTGCTCGATGATCGCGCCTTTGCGTAACACCACGATCCGATCAGCGGAGCGTACCGTAGAAAGCCGATGGGCAATCAGGATTGAGGTACTGTTGGCGAGAATCATATTGAGCGCTTGTTGAATCTGCGACTCAGTAAAGAGATCGACGCTAGCGGTAGCTTCATCCAAAATGAAGATCGACGGAGATTGCACGAGTACGCGGGTCAAGGCGACAAGTTGGCGTTGCCCCATCGAGAGCCGCGCCCCGCGCTCACCGACATCCGTTTGAAGGCCGTGTGGTAGCGTTTCGACCCACTCACCATTGCCAATGCGATGAGCCATCGTTTCGATCTCGGTGTCAGTCGCAGCAGGTCGCGCATAGCGAATATTGTCCATCGCTGTGCCATTGAACAGGAATGGGCTTTGCGAGACAATACCCAGATGATGGCGATAGTCGGCAAGGTTAAAAGTGCGAATATCCTGCCCATCAATCAGCAAGCTGCCGCTTTGGAACTCGTAGAATCGCGCTACGAGTTTGGCAATGCTTGACTTGCCGGCCCCAGTATGTCCCACTAATGCAACCGTCTCACCCTGCGCAATCTGGAGATCTAATGCAGGCAGGACAATCTCTTGGCTGCTGTACTGGAAATGCAGCTTATCGAAGCTGATCGCGCCATGCAGCGTGGGCACAGGCTGATCAGCCGTTTGGACAACCAATGCAGGCGCATCGATCAACGCGAAGATGCGTTCTGCCGAAGCCAGCCCCGCCTGAAATTGACTCCAGAAGGCCGCTACACTGCTCAGGGGGTCCCAAAATTTATAGACTGATTGCAAAAACAGAAACCACGCGCCGATTGAGAGCGCACCACCAATGACCGCCCGCGCCCCGAAGTACAGCAAACCCGCCGTACCTAGTCCAGCCAGAATGTGCAGGCACGGATAGACCATTGCTAACACAATACCGCGCCGCAGATTCACCACAAACGACTGTTGATTCACTGCGAGAAACGCATCATAAATATGCTGCTCTTGGCGGAAATTCTTGGCAACACTGATACCGGCAATCGACTCCTGAATATTATGATTCACGTTCGCCAGTACGCGGCTAGCCTGCTGGCTAACTCTGCGGGCAATGTGCCGGAACGCCAAGGCTACTGCCAACACCGCCGGGATCATCAACGAGATAAACAGCGTTAACCGCCACTCAATGCACGCCAGAATAACCACCAAAATCAGCAGTACTGTGATCTGGCTGATCAAGTCGGTCACGAGCACGATCATCTGCGCAAAATCTTGTGTGTCGGAGGTAATGCGGCTGACAATCTTGCCCGACGAAAATTCATCATAAAAAGACATGTCGCGGGAGATCGCAGATTTAAATGCGTCGGTACGGAGATCGCGCACCATATCCCCAATAGCGCGGCCCGTCGCACGGCGGCGGATTAAGTTGGCAATCCAACTGCTGCACGCCGCTAGAAATACCGCTCCCACCGCGATTGCTAGTGTTAGCGTGGAAGGATTGCTTGCCAGAATACTTACGCCCTGTGAAATGATCAGGGGTTGGGAAAGGTCAGCAAGTACGATGACCAAGACTGTTGCCGCGATGATTCGGATACGCTTTTGCTGAGTGCCAAAGTAGCGGCGTATCCGGTTGACCAGTTCAAAATCTGAATAATTGCGATCATAAGCCTCAACATCGAGACCTTCAAATAACAAGGCTGGTTCTCCTTAGTGTCCCGTTTGCAGTGCCGAACTTTTGGCAGGGTTCGTAGCATTGACAGTCGTTGCAGTGGTCGTTTCGTCCATCGCAAAGATCCGTCGGTAGGGTTCTGATGTGCGTAGAAGATCCTCGTGTGTGCCATGGGCGGCGATGCGCCCATGCCGCAGCACAATGATTTGATCTGCCCATCGGATCTGCGACAGCCGATGGGTAATCAAAAAGGTCGTGCGGCCTTGAGTTGCCCGGTGAATTGCCCGCTGGATCTGATCCTCGGTAGCGCTGTCGATAGCACTGGTCGAATCGTCGAGAATCAGAATGCGCGGGTTGGTCAGGAAGGCACGTGCCAGTGCAATCCGCTGGCGCTGACCACCGGAAAGAGTCACCCCGCGATCTCCGACAGTCGTATCGTAGCCATCCTTGAAACTGAGGATAAAGTCGTGGGCTTGCGCCTCTTGCGCCGCCAGTTCGATCTCTGCACGGGTTGCATCGGGTTTACCGAAGGCGATATTTTCGGCAATGGTGCGCGAAAACAGAAAAATATCCTGTTCGATGATCGAGATTTGGGATCGCAGTGATTCGAGAGTCCAGTCTCGTACATCAGTACCGTCAATACGTACATGACCTGATGAAGCATCGTAAGTACGGTTGATAAGCTTGGCAAGCGTACTTTTGCCTGTGCCAGTTTGACCTACTAGGGCGATCACCTGACCGGGCTGCACTTCAAACGAAACATCCTTGAGTGCTGTATTGCCACCTTCGTAGCTGAAACTTACATTGTCAAAACTGACCGCACCCACAATTTCGGCGTGATGTCCGTGCTTG
>JBDTVG010000100.1:0-15240 GCA_040007395.1 Chloroflexota bacterium | reverse complement strand
CCCTACCCACCGAAAGACATTTTGTCTGCGTTTTTCGAACTAGCATATGACCCTAGTAACTCAAAGATACCGTTTTTCCCGTTGGGTATCCCCTTTTCTATCCAAAACTCAGGTTAATTACTACAATTCAATCAGTACGACGACAATTTCCAAATATTGGGGATGGTAATGTATATCAGATTTAGCATCCTTTTTTGGCATTGGACAATTTATATTCCTGCTAGGACAGTCCGCAGTGTGAAGACTCCAATAGGGTGTACAGTCGTTGCGCGGATTGCTTTGATGCTGCTTGGTGTACTTTTCTTCTTTACGCCGCGCTTTGCTTATACCCACGGGCCGCCAACAAATCCAGATACACTCATTACGGTGATATTTTATCTTGGTATTGTCATCATCGTTATTGCAATTGTCGGTCTAATACAAGCATTTTTCCAAGTCTGGAAAAATATCCGTTCGAAGTCCTAGCCTGTTCCATAATCTTTATTTTCGTTCGCGTTCTAAGACATGCTCAACCTACTTCTCGCATTCTCAATATATTCAAGCAACTGGACACTTAATCTGCTACGTACTCCATTTCAACACTAGCACTACTTACCCTACTTCTGCTCATCGGGAAGGGATTGCCAGAGTTCCCAAAGATTGCCCTCAGGATCAGCAAAGTAAGCCGTGCGCCGTCCCCAATCCTGACTTTTTGGCGGTTTGATGAACACAAGTCCTTTCGCTGTGAGCGCCTTGTAGGTTACGTCAACATCCTCAACACCAATGCACAGCAGCACCCGATGACCTACCTCTTTATCAAGCGAAAGCGCCTCTTCGCTGATCATATCTGCGGCGGCGGCTACTTTGAGCAGCACAAAATCGTGATCTTCTATTCGATAGGCAGCGGAATTAGCATCGGTGAATGTTGGTTCAAGGGCGAACATGTCCTGATAAAACTTCATGCACTTTTCTAGATCTTGTACGACTAAGACTGTTGCAGTGAGCTTGCCAAACATCATGCACCTTGCGGCTTTCTATATCTATTGCGGTTAGAGGGGTTGTTTTCCATTCAAATGAGTTTATGCGAACATTTGAGCTACGTCAAGGCCAATTGTTGGGATGGCTTTGAAATCAACCTGTACACTAATAACATGAGATAATTAGTGTAATCGTGTCATTTGAGGTTATTGTATGTCCTTCAAACTGAATCCCCATGTGTGGATCGTTCCTTTCGAATTCATCTCCCCATTTAGTTTGGAAGACTGCGCCACGCGGTTACAGAGCAGAGACGAACCTACAAAGCTCATCAGCTTCAAGAACCCGATCAAAGTCAAAGTGACGCGACTGGATGCAGATTTTTTTCAATTTAAGATGCGGCACGATGTGGGGCGCAATTTGATCGTGGAAGCTGTCGGTACTTTGGAGCGTCATAGCGACGGTACGCTAGTTTCGGGTGTGAGTCGGTTTAGCCGTTGGACTGTATTGTTAACCATTGTATTGTTTTCGGTACACACCACACTTTTTGTAATGGTATTTGGCCCAATTGTTATCGCTTTAAGTTTAGCCCTGGAAGCGGTTTTCTGTTTCGCAATGATTCTAGGGTGTCGTTGGCTGGTGACTCAACTCTCCAAGACGCTTGATGCCCCATAAGCAACAAACATTGATGCAACATTTTGTCGTTTTACGAGTCTCGGTGACTCGCCCATAAACGGGCTGTTATTGACGCTCTACCCTTGACTGAGAGGCGGGCTGATGCTATCATGCGATAGTCGATCAAAGGTAAACGCCACCTTAGCTCAATGGCAGAGCATTCGCTTCGTAAGCGAGAGGTTTTGGGTTCAAGTCCCAAAGGTGGCTCAGTAGGTATGAACCTACGGTATACGCCGTAGGTTTTTTCGTGTGATCACTTATGGAGGCTAAACAGTGGATTCTGAGTCGAGTTCTGCGGCGCGACCTGTAACGATTGGGGTAGCTGGCGGTACTGGCTCCGGCAAAACCACTGTCTCCACAGCCCTGCTTGAGAAAGTAGGCCAACGTAATATCGCCTATCTGCCTCACGATGCGTACTACAAAGACCTGCCGGACATCCCCCGCACCGACGGCGAGATCGTTAACTTTGACCACCCCGACTCGCTCGAAACCTCACTCATGATCCAGCATATTATCCAACTTCAACGCGGTGAGCCTGTCGATATTCCGGTGTACGATTTCAGCACCCACCGACGCACTGACCGACTTCAACGCATCGATCCGCAGCCTGTGCTGTTGGTCGAAGGTATTCTGATCTTTGCGGAACCTGCTCTACGTGAACTTTTGGATGTGCGAATCTTTGTCGATGCTGATGCAGACATCCGCTTTATCCGCCGTCTTAACCGCGATATTCATGAACGGGGTCGCAGCATCGAGTCGATCATCCATCAGTATTTAGCGACAGTACGACCCATGCACCTAGAATTTGTCGAACCTAGCAAGCGCTACGCCGATCTTATCATCCCCGAAGGGGGCTACAATCAAGTGGCGATAGACATGCTAGCGGATCGTATTCGCAACATGATGCGTGTCCGTCAACAAACGAGTTAGCTCCCTGTTAGAGAATTTTGTATAATCCCAACAAGATACCTACTCAGGAGCCGCGCAGCATGAACCCCGACAGGATACGCATCGAACGGTTACAAGCCGAGATCGGGCTAAAACGGGTTGCGCTGGCTGAGGAACGAGCATCCTTACAAAAATTACAGAGCGAGATCGAAAGCTTTGCCCGTCAATATGCGCGGACAATTGGATCGCTGGAAGCCCAATTAGATGCAATCCGTCAGCAGATCGAGGCGCTGCAAACCGTTTCGCGGCCTGAACAAAGTTCGATCTGGGGGCCGGGCTTCTCGTCGTTCGAGGAAAGTTTCGACGCAAAGTACCGCCGTCCGCAAAACCCTATGATCTCCGCCCCGACCCCGCGTGCGGCGAACGAAGCCGAACTTCGCAGTCTATATCGACAATTGGCGCGTAAATATCATCCCGATACCACGACAGACCCCGCCGAAAAAGCCCGTCTGACCATCATCATGGCACAGGTTAATGCCGCTTACCGAGCCAAGAACTTCGATGAACTCCAAGCGCTAGATGGTCAAAAAGCGGCAAAGCGCCCAAAGGATCACTCTATTGCGCCGCCTGTTGTCGATCCGTCGGTGCAGCGTGAACCGACTTTCTTTGACTTACAAAAGACCGCTACCCAGTTGGATGAGGAGATCGCTTGGACACGGATCGCTTACCAACGCTTGATGATAGGCCCGTTAATGTCGCTCAAGATCGAAGCCAGTATCGCCCGCAGTCAGGGACGCGATTTGCTCCGCGAACTCGCTATCAGAGTCAAGGCTGATCTGGAGACTGCTAAAACTGAACTCGCTGCGCTGCGTGGCTCCCACTAACCATTTTTGTAAAAGAAAGCACACGCTTGAATAACCTATCATCACAGTCTGAAATCACGATTCGTCCTGCAATAGCCGCTGATCAAGACTCTATTAAACACATTATCCGTGAGGCAGGGATCAGTCCAATGCATCTCGACTGGGCGCATTTTCTGCTTGCCGAAGCAAATGGGCAGATTGTCGCGACAGGACAGATCAAACCGCTCAAGGATGGCACATTGGAATTAGCCTCTATCGCGACGATCCTAGCATACCAGAATCAAGGGATCGCCAGCAAGATTATCTGGGCATTGCTAGCACAAGCACCCGAACCGTTATATTTGGTTTGCGAAAGCAAAATGGCGAGCTTCTATCCGCACTTTGGTTTCCGGGAGTTGGCTCCTGCCGAAATGCCTACCGAACTGTTCAAACGACAGCGCCTCATTAGCTGGCTCATCCCGATAATAAACACGCTGTCCCGCACCAAAATGCGCCTGTTAGTCATGAAGCAGATGATCCCGCCTGATGCCGAAAATCACGGCGTGGGGTCTAAAGCACCTTCGGTCAAATAGGTGAACAGCAGTTGCAGGGCGGCTTCTGCCGAATAGGTTTTATTCTGTGTGCGATTGCCGCCCCAAAAATAGCGACTCACCTGTTCGCCCGTTGCAGTACTGAGTCCGATATAGGTCAGGCCAACAGGTTTAGCCACGGTGCCGCCGCCCGGTCCCGCAATTCCAGTAATACTCACGGCGAGGTCAGCTTCAAAGGCAGCGCGTGTGCCGCGTGCCATCTCGGCAGCGGTCTGTTCGCTGACTGCGCCGTATTGTGCTAATGTGGTTTCGCTAACATGGGCAAACTTGATCTTTGCTTCGTTGGAGTACGTGACAAAACCGCCTATGACATAGGCTGAACTGCCTGCAACATTGGTTAAGCGGTGCAAAACCAGCCCGCCCGTACACGATTCGGCGGCAGCAACGGTTAATTTTCGGGCGGCAAGCAGTTTCCCTACCCGAACTTCGATGAGTTCTAAAGGTTTAGTTTGATTGAGGTTCATCCGAATCGCCTTCCGCTGCTGGTACGTTCTTGTAGCACATCCACGATTGTACCCACATCGGTTGCGGTAATCAGGTCGAAATAGACGTTAGGCCAGCGCTCTTTAATGTGATGCGTCATGTAATCGACCAGATCGGGTGTTGCCAGCACAGTACAGGCTAGACTCTTTTTGGGCGGGATATAGGCGATATAGTCCGTTGCGGAAAGCAGAGTCGGGCGGAACATTGCCCAATAGTCACTGGCTTCGCTAAAAAACCAGTTGGTATTGAAGCCCGGCGCAATAATCACAAAATGATAGTCCGGTGTCCCATGAATCGGCCCCGGCCCTTTGAGAAACTTATAGTAACCCGGCCCCGGCCCATCCAGTGCTTCGATAGGCGGCACCGTCTTATAGACAGGCTCTGACGTTGCCATGCGCTGCACTGCCGGGAGTGTACTGCCCGGTGCGTCAAAGTATTCATTTTCGATCCAGAGTGTCAATCCGAACATCCAAGGTGGCCCCTGCTCCGCGATCCAGTTGAAGGCGGCTAGGGTTGCCTCGGCATGGCTGCTCCAATTGAAGCCGGGGTAGCGGGTATCGGCTTGATTCATCTTGCCGCTTGGCTCAGGTGGCGGAGTCATGCCGCCCTCCGTACCAATCACGGGGACTGCGCCCCCACCGAAGATGTCGCTAAATCGGCTCATGAAGGCGTGACCCATGCCTGTCAGTCCAATAGGATCGCCGCGTGGGTAGTCTGGCGGACCAGAGATGGTCGTGATACCGGGACGCTGCGATTGGTTGACTGGATCGAAGGGATATTCAAAATGCCAACCACCTTCATCGGCGCGTTCTTCACCGGGTTGGCGCGGAGTCAATGGCCCGCCGCCTTCCTGATAAAAGTGATTGTAGTAGTAGGGATGAGTCGCACACCACATGCCATTATCGGCAATGCTGCGAAAGCGTTCGTAGTAGTTTTCTGCCAAATAGAGCAGCATCGCATCCAGCCACGAGGTGACATCGCCCGCCGAACCAATTTGCTCACCTAGCGCCGGGAAAGCTGGGTAGGCACCCATATCGATAATCATCTCCGCCCAGTCCATCCAATGCTGCATCAGCGGCGCGATCACGTTATCCGTATCAGTATAGGATGGTGGCGACCCAACAGGCCATTCGATCTCGAAGTTCGGCTCGTTGTAAAACTCGAACCAACGCACGCCCACCCGGTAATATTCTTTCCATGCCCGGATCAGGTCGGGAGTCGGTACCGCTGCACCGGGGCGTGGAATGTAGACCCGCACGATAGGCGTGATATTATGCGCTAGCAGCACCGGAACTCCGGTGAGATGTTCGCGGTCAATGGCAACCATCTTGACCCACCCGGCCTTAATCTGGATCATGCGGTTGGTGTCGATGCCTTTGGAGAAATCGCTGTTGTGCATCCCGCGTGGGTTATGCGACCATTGATAATCGCTCAGACGCATCAGCCACTTTTCCTTTTTTTCTTCAACGTTTCGGGCAGGTCTTCGGGCAAGCCGAAACGCTGCTGAAGATCGGCACGCCCATCTAACGTCAATTTCATTTCCTCAACATAATCGTAAACTAGCGGATCGTAGCGAGCGGTGGGATACGTTTTCTTGATCAGATCTGCGATCATTTTTGCCATATCGCGCCGCGCCAACGTAGTAATGGCGACGGTACGTTGTGGCGGCAGGTAGCCGACGAGATCTAAATCATCTATAACCATCGGGCGAAAGCGTTCCCAATAGCGTCGGGAAGCGATAAACAACCATTCTGCATCAAGCGTTTTGTCAATATATAAAAAGTGATAGTCAGGACGCGCCATAGACTCTCCATCAATTGCTCAATGGCGTTTATAGCGCGTTGGGGGCTGTGATGCAAACGAGGGACTAATTCCAAAAAACTGATCAACCATCTGTACGCAAAAGGTGAGGGCAGGGTCAACGACGCTTACTTGCCGGGTAGATTAGCGCGTTTCGACATAGGCCGGGATGCCGATCTTTTCTGCCATATAGACGGCGGCGTGATGGGCAGGCGTATCGATCTCCGCCAGATTGAGGGATCGGCGGACACTAAACGATAGCCCTGACAGCATTCGTCCTTCAGTCTGGCTGATATAGCATACGTTGATAAAACCGCGCCGGGGCGAATAGAGGTGTATCCAGACTTCAGGCCAGATACGGTCATAAGATGGCAGTCCCGGCTCCCTTGCCGTTCCTGACTCCTGACGTGACATCACATGGCTAACCAGCACATAGTCAATTCCCTCGTAGGGGGCTTGCGCCAAAGTCATCCGAACCTTGCGAGTCCCCGGACGGTAGCCGCGTACAACCCGTACCAACCGCTGCTGATTGTCGATCACAACACTGGTCGCCCGCAACAACAGCGATACTTGTCCAAGAAAAAGGATGATCATCAACGCAGTCAGCGCCAAACCCACATAGGGCAGCCATTCGGGTTGTACGGGCGCATATAGGCTTAGGCGTGCGCCAACCGATAACGTACCAAAAATAAGCGTTAACACCGCAAAGAAAGCCGCATTAAGCAAGGTCTTGTTACGCCAACCACGCGAACGTTCCCAGAGGAGATCTTCGTCGTCTTCGCTCATCGTCCACTCGCCCATTGTCAGGGGCAGCGGCATCAAGGGCGGCGGTTCGATGGGTTCTTGCACTACAATGGGTTCGGTCAGGTCGCCGGGTTGGGCGACGGCAGTTGTGGTTAGCGGCGAAGGGGAATAGACAACGGTATCTTGCAGAGAATCTGATTGCGCCGACTGTGCCAATATGGGTGAGATCTGTACTGGGGGCTCATGAACGGTTGGGCTAGGAGTCGGCGCAACCCGCCGAAAAGGTTTATCGAGCATATCCGCCAGCAGTTCACCTGCCAACGTGGCATTCTCATCGCCGTCGGCGCTCCACCGAGCAAGGCCACACCAGCGTCCACCACGAGATTGTGCTAGTTCAGCGGTTAGCATTAATCCCAGATGCCAACTGGAATCTTCAACAGCCCACCCAACGACAACGGTGGTGATTTGGTCACTCGAAAGCCGACCATCGGACGGGAGCCGACGCGCTGTGCCAAAAGACGGACGATACTGGAGTCCATGCGGGGTAGCTTGCACGATGGGAACCGGGGTTTCACCCGTGCCATTGAGCAGCGACCACATTGTATTTTCAGCTTGAATAGTGAGGTTGTTTGCAGCAGCAATCGTTGGCATTAGCACGCTTCTTTGAGATTGAATTGAGAATAGTCTACCAGATTGGGCAAGACTTGCCAGTGCCAAGCGCTTGGTAACTCAACTTCAAAAGAGAGTTGCTGGCATGACCTTCGCAACTTACATGTATAAGTTGTTTCGTTTTTTTTGGAGGATTGTTATTTGGCTTAAATGCACTAAGCCAGTTTTCCCATTGCCAGCAGCCAGCGCAAGTTGTATGATCGATGTTGAGATATTAAGTGAATCGTAAACTAACGAGGTGAATGAATTACCCTCGATTGCTGCTTAAGCAGACTAAATCGACAGCATCGAGCTATTGCCAAGAGGACACCGACCAATGCCAGATGACTGCCTTTTTTGCAAGATCGCGGCGGGGACTATTCCAGCGAAGATCGCGTTTGAGAATGACGAACTGCTGGCGTTCTATGATATTAGTCCGGCGGCTCCCACTCATATTTTGATCATCCCACGTCAACACCTATTGAACACCACTGAGCTTGACGAGCAATCTGCGCCACTCATGGGACGGATGATGCTGGCGGCTACCCAGATCGCTCGTGAACAGAATATCGAATCAAGCGGCTATCGGATTGTGACAAACACAGGCGCAGACGGGGGGCAATCGGTAATGCACCTGCATCTACACCTGCTTGGTGGGCGATATATGGCGTGGCCTCCCGGCTGAAATTGTGTAACGTAGACCGTTTTCGTGTATCAAATAACCCAATTAATTTCAACGGAGCATCGAGGAACTGATGAACCTAAAAGAGCAAATGACCGAAGACCTCAAGAACGCCATGAAAGCTGGCGATGCCTTTCGCAAGGATACGCTTCGGATGATGCTAGCAGAGATCAAACAAGGTGAAATTAAGCAGTTCGAGCTTGATAAAAGTAGGATACTGACCGAAGAACAGATCGTTGCCATTCTGAGCAAGGAATCGGTCAAGCGGCGTGACAGTGTGGACGAGATGCGTAAAGCCAAGCGTGACGATCTCGCCGACAATGAACAGGCCGAACTCGAACTGATTCAGGGCTATTTACCGGAACAGATGAGCCGTGAAGCCATCGAAGGCGAAGTCCGCAAAGCCATCGCCGAATCGGGGGCAACCTCGCCAAAGGACATGGGCAATGTTATGAAAGTGCTCATGCCCCGTGTCAAAGGCCGTGCCGATGGTAAGTTGGTCAACGAAGTGGTAAAGTCACTGCTAGTTTAGTTAAGGGTAGGAGTCGGCGCTGTAAATTGTTCGATAACAACGAGCGCCCTATATGAGCAAGTTAACCGAAACCCTACTGAGCCGCCAAGTTGCGTTAGTCCTTTTGGGAGTGACCTTCGTTGCGACTGCCACTGCATTGATCGCCTATAATGCGCTGGTGCCATCCCAAGGTGTGACTCTGGCAGCGGGGCAGGTCGCCGCCGCCGATATAACTGCGCCACGCAGCATTACCTACGAAAGCGACGTACTTACTCGGCTGGCTCGACAAGCCGCTTCGGATGCTATCCGCGATGTCTACGATCCGCCGAACCCCGGCGTTGCCCGTCAGCAGATTCAATTGGCGCGACGAATCCTTGACTACATGGACAACGTTCGCCACGATTCGTATGCTACCCCTAATCAGCAGCAAGCGGATATGGTGGCGATCAGTACGCTTAGCCTAAATCCCAACATGAATTCAAAACTGTTGACGCTTTCCGACACGGCTTGGAAAGAAGTCGATAGTCAAGTGATGGGCGTGTTGGAACGCACAATGCGCGATGATATTCGCGATAACAATCTGGATGCAATCTACGCCAACTTGCCTAACCTCGTCGGGGCAACCGTCGATGAGCAGCAAACTGACCTGATCACTGCAATGCTCAAGGATCTAATCAAGCCTAACGCCTTCTACAACGAGGAACTGACTCACGAGGCGAGGCAGCAAGCAGCAGCAGCCATCACCACTGAACGCCGTAGTTTCGCGCAGGGGCAAGTCGTGGTACGAGCTGGAACCATTGTTACAGATGCTGATATGGAAGCGCTTACCCAGCTTAAGCTCTTGCAGCCTCCCGACAGACGACTTCAGGCCATTGCTGGCGCATTGTTGGCTGTGCTACTGATCTCTACCCTTGGCGCGATTTATTTGCAACGGCTGTATAGTGTCCTATTCCACAACCTTTCACAAATGGTCGTATTGGGCAGCTTGTTTCTGGTATTTTTGGCAGGCGAACGCATCTTTGGCACGGGCAACGACTTCCAGTCACACATCTACCCGGCGGCGGCGTTTTCCCTAATCATTGTGGCGATGTCTGGTACCCAAGCCGCGATTGTGCTTACTGGGGCATTGGCGGCACTGGTCGGGCTGATTACCTCCAATTCGCTGGAATACACGATGCTGGTTGCAGTAGGCGGGATGGCGGGCATCCTAAGCCTGCATCGTACCGAACGAATTAACGCCTACTTTCGCGCGGGCTTGATCATTGGTCTGGTCAACGTGGTGTTGGCACTGTTGTTTGAACTGATACAAGGCAATACTGATCCCTTCAAGTTGGTTATGCTATCAAGTGCGGGAATGCTCAATGGGGTGATCGTGGCGGGGGTCGCTGTAACAGGGTTATACTTGATCAGCAATGTGCTGAATATGCCAACCAGCCTACGCCTGATCGAACTTTCTCAGCCGGGGCAGCCATTGTTACAACGACTGCTGCGCGAGGCTCCCGGTACATATCAACATAGCCTGCAAGTCGCTAATCTGGCAGAACTCGCTGCTGAGCGCATCGGAGCCAATGCCTCGCTGGTACGTGTTGCAGCGCTCTACCACGACATCGGCAAAATTATCTATCCACATTTCTTCGTGGAAAATCAGGTAGAGGGTATCAACCCGCACGACGAACTTGATGACCCTTACCGCAGCGCCCAGATAATCATTAGCCATGTTTCCGAGGGCGCAAAAATGGCGCACAAGGCTCGCTTACCTAAGATTTTCATTGACTGTATTTTGCAGCATCATGGGACAACGCCCGTGCTGTACTTCTATAACAGGGCGCTCAAGGATGTTAATTGCGATACAAGCCAAGTCGATAAAGCACGCTTCAGCTATCCAGGGCCGCGCCCGCAGACTCGCGAAGCGGCTATCTTGATGCTTGCCGACACCAGCGAAAGCATCACACGCGCCAAACGCCCACAGACCAAACAGGAGATCGAGGAGATCGTACAGGGCATTATCGAGTCGCGCATGGGGGATGAACAGCTAGATGAAAGTTTCTTGACCATCAACGATTTGCGGGTCATTCGTGAGGTCTTTGTCTCAACACTGCAAGGAATGTTCCATCCACGTATTGTCTATCCAGAACTGCCATCGGCTGCACCCGCCACGCCTAGCACGGTTGTCACACCGACCACCAATCTGCCCATCACTGGGCCGCGCACGGTCCGCACCACACAGGAAAGCACCCGATGAGCGTCTATGTGGTCGATATTCAGAACGAGCAAGATTTCCCCGGATTTCCCACCGAGCGGGTAGTCGATGCCATCCGCTTTGTGCTGACGCGCCATGAGGTCGAGCCGGGAATGACTCTCACTGTGGTTGTGACCGACGATGAGCATGTCCAGCAGTTGAACAACGAATATCGTGACGTGGACGCACCGACGGATATTCTCTCGTTTCCGGCAGACCCGCTGCCAGAGGAGATCGATGAGGAAGCACCCTATCTGGGCGACCTGATTATCGCGTACCCGTATACGGCACATCAGTCTGCCGAAGCCGGACATGCTTTGAGCGATGAATTAGTCTTGCTGGTTGTGCATGGCACACTGCACCTGCTGGGCTATGATCACGATAACGCCGAAAATCAGGACGCGATGTGGTCGGAACAGGCGTACACACTGGCTTCACTAGATATTCCCGTGGCGATTGATGTCCCGCGCTTCACCTTCGGAGATGATGTTGTCACCTGAGAAGCCGGAAGGCTTGCCGCCTCGGTTTGCTTTCCACCCCGACGTACAAGCGACACTTTCCACCAATCCTGACCTGTACAGCCCGATCACCAGCCAGAGCCGTATCGCTAGTCTGCGCTATGCGCTGGCAGGTTGGTTATACATGTTGCGCTACCAAAAAAATGTGCGTATTCAAGCCGTGGCAACAGTGCTAGTCTTTGCCGTTGGGTTGTGGCTTGGCCTGCAACCGCTGGAATGGGCGATCCTAATCTTGACGATTCTGGCGAATTGGATGGCAGAGTTTATGAACGCGGCGATTGAAGCCGTTGTTAACCTCGCCAGTCAGGATATTCATCCTATGGCTCGTGTCAGCAAGGATGTTGCTGCCGCAGCGGCTCTGATCGCCGCCGTTGCCAGCTTGATCATTGGTGTGCTGGTACTTGGCCCACCACTTCTGGAAAAGATCGGGCCAATCTTTGCACGGGCGTTGATGGCACGGTAGTGTTTGTGCAGAACACCGTCACTTGATCGTGGCAAGAGTGTTATCGTTGAAATCGGGCGGTGCGATTTTCGCCGATTTAGCTGGAAGTGGAGACGCGATACGCGATGACAACTAACGCCAACATATCCCCTGCTCAGACAGTTACGCGCTCAGTGTTGATCGTTATCGTGATCAGCCTGATGTTCATTGCAGTGTGGATTGTCAAAGATATTCTGATGTTGACCCTCACCGCGATTATCTTTGCGGTCTTACTGACAACTCCTATACGCTTTTTTGTCCAGCGCGGACTGAAGCGACCCCTTGCCGTGTTGATTACGTTGGCCTTGGTACTGGTATTAGTTGTGGCAACGGCGCTGCTGCTGCTGCCCGGCTTGTTTGAGCAGTTCCGCCAGCTTGTATCGATCTACATTCCCGGTGCGGCAGCCCAATTGCAAGATCAGCTAAAGACCGAAAACCTGACACGAACGTTCCCATTCCTAACGGGCATTGATCCCAAAGCGATTACCGAAATTACCAATCAAATCTCCACGCAGGTACTTGGTGGCTTGGGTAACCTCGGAGCACAGATTTTCCCATTTGTGGGCGGGTTGGCTTCGACAGCGCTGAGTATCCTGATTGTGTTCTTTCTGGCAATGTATTTTGTGGCAGACCCAGCCACTCATGAACATGGCCTGCTCAAGCTCATGCCGCTGCGTTACCGCCCGCGTGCCAAGCAGATCATGCGGAAGCTGGATCGCACATTACGCAAATACTTGCAAGCCCAGATTGTCTTGATGCTGCTCATCGGGGTAAGCACATCAGTGGCATTGCTACTGATCGGCGTACCACTCGCTGGGGCGCTTGGCACCATCACGGGATTGTTTGCCTTCATCCCGAACTTTGGGCCGTTGGTCGCACTGGTGCCGATTTTGGCAGTGGCGATCATCAATACACCGCAGCAGGTCGGGTTGGTGATTGTGGTTTTCTACGTGCTACAATTTGTCCAAAGCCAGTTGATCACGCCGCTGCTGATGGGGCAGGAAGTCAATCTACCCCCAGCAGTTATCCTGTTATCGCAGATCATCGCCGGGATCTTCTTCGGCTTTTTAGGACTGCTGCTTTCCGTGCCGTTGGCGGCGATTCTTGTGGTGTTGGTTCGCGAAATCTATGTTAAAGACATCCTCGGTGATTTTGAACCCGAAACCGAAGATGTGCCGCTGCGCGGTACGCCGGACTCCGAACCGCTGCGAGCCACCTGATTGTTGCCAGACCGCCCGATGGTGGTTATTATTGCCCACATACACTTCCGGGCAGGTCGCATACCGGAACAAGCTCGAAAGGAAAATTTAATTTATGAAACGCATACCAACGCGCTCAGTATTGCTGTGTCTGGCGCTCGTGATTGTCTGTTCTTTCGCCCTACTGGTGAATACCCCTACCGCTTTGGCGCAATCGCAAACCGGCTCCAACTGGAGTGGGTACTACTGGAACAACATTAACTTTAGCGGCAACCCCACCGCAACCCGCATTGATCCTGCCGTCAACTTCAACTGGATTTACGATCCGCCCATTCCCGGCGGAAACTTTCCCGGCACCAACTGGAGCGCCCGCTGGTATAACACGATCAACTTCGGCGGCGGCACCTATCGCTTCCGGGCAGGCGCGGATGATGGAATTCGGGTTGCCATCGACAACAACAAGGTTTACGATGCGTGGCACGACACGCCCGCTGGCTTTGCTGTCGGCACCTTTGATCTGACACTTGGTGCTGGTAATCACACGATTATCGTGGACTACTATCAGAAAACCGGAGCCGCCGGGGTGCTGTTCGACTGGACGACTTTGAGCGGTTTGCCCGCCATTGAGGGAACTGGCACACCAATTGGTACTCCCGCTAGTGGTGCGACGGCGCTTGCTCTGACAAGTATCCCGCCCACGCTAATTCCTAACCTAAGCAACCTGCCTTTTACGAATGTCCGAGCGCAGGTCATTGCTTCGTTGGCGAATGTTCGTAGTGCGCCCACGACCGAGTCGACTCCAGTTGCCGAAGTCAAGCTAAACGATCAGCTCAGAGTACTTGCCAACAACGGCGCGAATACCTGGTTTTTCGTGCAGATTCCCAACGGTCAGCGCGGCTGGATCTTCCGCCGGATGATCTATCTGTATGGCGGCGACTGGACGAAGATCCCGGTACTTCAGGAGGCTGTCGCGAACCCCGGTCCGGTGCAGGATGTGCAGGGTGAGGCTCGGAGCAGCATCTTGGTACGCAATGGGCCAAGCACACGTAACAGCGAAAAGATCGGTACGCTCAATCAGGGGCAGACCTTCAAGATCCTCAAGTTGAGCCGCAATCGGGCGTGGGTCTTTATCGATGCTGATGGGCTGCAAGGCTGGGTTTTCCTCCCCAATATCAAGGTGGTTTTCGGGCAGTTGGGGCGTGTCGCCGTAGGGAACTAGGCTAACTGAAGTATAAGCAAAAAGGCTGAGTACCATAGTACTCAGCCTTTTTGTTGTCTGGAATGTTCCTCTGGAATCATAGACAAGGTGATTTTAGCCGTTGGCGATTAAACCGAATCAAGGGCACGTTACTCAAGTGTTACATCATATATAGCGCCATCTGCGTCAGGATCATCGGGATTACAAAAAGTGCGTTTAATAAGGGCAAAGCCATCCTTTGAGGTTTTGAAGCGCTTGGCTATTCCCCACACAAAGCCGTAGACTGTATCATGAGGAAACGGATTCTCATCTTTGATCTGGATATGTTTGTCGGAAATTTGGCTAACTTCATAGCCTTCGGTTTTAGGAACGTTTCTGATATTGAGATGGTAGGTGAGACTTAGCGCCATCAGGCCGGAAAGTGTACTGTTAATTTCGGGCGGGAAGACGGCGGTTTCTACATAGGCCATCCCAAGCGCGACGAGACTATCGGCTGCACTCGTTTTTTGGGCATCAATCAGCCTGAAAATATCGAGCGATATTTGATGGGGATACCACTTATCGTCTTCAAGTTTGTGAATGCTATATTGATCCAACGTCTGTTTGACAAGTGGCAGAAACTCATCGCGGTTAATACTGACGAACCAATTGTTCATCGCAATGCCAATTACCTCTGCACCGGGAGTTGCAACGTATTTTCTCATCTGAAGATCCTAGAGCGTGTTTGGGAATTAAAGAACGGCTCCTGTAGGATAGAATTGGAGGTA
>JBDTVG010000099.1:0-47803 GCA_040007395.1 Chloroflexota bacterium | reverse complement strand
ACTTGATTTCTATCTCATTTTTCGTATTGGTTCAACCAACCCGACAATCGCTGTAGGTGACGGAACCAGAGAATAGTAAGTTGGCAAGAAGCACCTAGAGCTATTCCTGCCACTGCTGAAAATATAAATATCTCTCCAATTTTGCTCAATCCTACATGTGGCGAATACGCGACTCCCAAAATTCATTTTCAACAGGGTCAATTGCCATGTCAAACAATAAGGGTGGTCTCATGCCTAGAAAATGTTCGTAAAGCGTACTTAATGCGTCTGTCCATCCGCCTATATCTTGGCTCTTTACGGCAAATAAATGGGACCAATCATCAGCCAGTTGAAGGGGTATCAAATCAAGTACGAGTTGGGCGCGTTTCCAAAAGGGTTGTAGAACTTCCAATTGTGGGTTATGCACCAATGCACAATACAACTCACTAACAATCTCAACATTCGATTCTAAAATATGCACATGGTGAAGATTTTTGGCTAGCATTTTAACGATGGGAAAGGCATTTGACATTGCCACAATAGGCAGCATCAATAACCAGCCGAATCCTCTAATGTGGGCAGAAAACGAGAATGCGCTCTCTTTATAAGCGTGTTCAGCCCTTGATGCGGTCGCGCCGCGTTGTAATACTCGATATATTCCCGCAGTACGCGCTGCAGGTGTGCTTGGTTGACGATCAAGAGTCGATCCAGACACTCCTCCCGCACTGAACGAACCCAGCGTTCAGCGAATGTAGTGGAGTTAAAGGGCCTGTGGGTTAAGACCATCTCGATGCCCCTAGCTGCGAATACGGTCTCAAATGAGGCAGTGAACTTCGTGTGGCGATCGTGGCTGAGAAAACCCAGTCGGACATGGTTATTCAACCGCACAGGTAAATTCGAGGGAGCCAAAACTTACTGATCGGTCTTGAGGTTGATGTCAAACACATTCTGGGAACGGTAGAAACACACATCGAACTCCAAAAAGAAATTCAACTGACCAAACAACACAGGCGCATCTTCGGCCCTTGTCCACACACACAAGGCGCACTGGATTACTAGGATTAAGCTGTGGGTGAGAAGCAAAGACTGCTATCCCTCGTGCTTCGTAACGTCCCAAACTGCCGACAAGTGGCACACTGAATTTCTGCTCTTCCCAAACTGCGCCCAATGCCAGTCCTATCCCATAGGGCAAAACATTCACGGCTGCTCCAGTATCCAGCAATCCTAGCACCTCAACCGAGCGGTTGCCGTTACTCAGTACCAATGAAAGACGCGGCATAAGGCTTGTCAGCAGATTATCAGTAGATAACCATTCGGGATAAGCGAAATTGAGGTATGATAGGAAATTAAGATAAAAATTTGATAAAGGTTCCAATTAAATCCTGTTATAATAAAGTGCTCATCTGTGAATTGAATTTGAGTTACTTCCTCGTATTCTAGGGATATGAGGATTATCCTTCGTTACGCATTCTCATCCAGTTTGAAGGAGATTGTCACTATGTCGTCACAGGAAATTTTACCCGGCCCATACCCAAGTATCGTCATTCATCGCATTCATGGTGAGCTAAGCTATGACGCAATGACCGCGGACGATGCGCTTGGTCTAAATCGCGGCATTCACTTTGTTTTGCTGGACGCATCGGACATAAATTTGGCGTTGCCAGAAGATTTTTTGAGTGGGGCACGGCATAGTTACTTTACAAACCCTAACTTACGCCATATGGCACTCTATACTCAATCGAATATGCTTGGAACTATTGGGAAAATGGTCGCCAAGCTGACACGACGGCAGGATAGATTGTCGGTTCATACGGACTTTGATGTCGCGATGTCACATCTGGTCAACCTGTATAATCAGGCTCAGTAGACCGCTTCGAGAAAATAAGATCAGGTAGTAGTTGTGTGGGAAACTATTCTCAACTCGCTAGCTACTACCCATTTTCCATAACACGCATCATGCGATGTTTTATCGCTTATTGCGGTTAGCGCTCGTTGCCACGTTTGAAGTTACCTGTCGCCTTTGCCATAACCAACTGCGCCTCACGATCATCGAGATCGGCAATTTTAGCGATGAACTTTTGCGCCGCCGTGCCTTTCAGAATCGTGACCTGCTTGCCGTGCCAGTAGATCAACACGCGATTATCTTTCGTGATCTGGTACGAGAACACTTCGTCGTCGAAGGTGTGGCGCTTATCCACGTTATCCATGCTCAATGTATCGAATCACCCCGTTCGGCAAGCTTATCCTTCATGTGCTGGGCATGTCGATGATTAGGTTCAAGTTCCAGAGCGCGCTGACAGTCTGTCGGTGCTCCCATGATATTATTCTGCACAATGTAAATTTTGCCGCGATTGTAATAAGGATCAGCGATCTTAGGATCTAGCTCCATCGATTTTTCCAGATCGGTCAGCGCTAGATCGATCTTACCTTTCAGTCGGCTCTGTGACGGCTCCTCAGTTTCCAGAAACGTCAGTGAAAGGCGATGTAGCCCGGCTTCGCCAAGTGCTAGTGCGCCAGAAAGGCCCTACTATCGTTGTTGGTCATTTCTACGGCGGTAGCCTCATGACTTCCCTTGGCAAGGACGCACTAAATGTCGTTGGGCTGATCAGGGGTATTTTTATGATGGAAGTCTACCCATCTGTCGCTTGGAGTCATCTAGATCGCTCGCTGCATGAAGATTCGTTACTGCGTCGTGCCTTACCCGGAATCTACAGTGCCACTATCTATGCGGCGTATTTGGCACTATCTGCGATAAATTTTCTCACCGACTGGCAGTGCGATTGGCAATCGATTTTCGCGAGGAGCCAACGGACAGAACCAGCGCGGATTGTAGGCGCAGGATGGGTTATAGGCATAATTGAAATCGATCACCAAGCGATCATTTTCATGTCCCAAATCGGCGTGCTTAATCGTATCCAGTAAATAGCGACCGCCGCCATAGGTCTCCTGCTTATTGGTCAGATCACCGAATGGTACGAAAATCCCGCCGCCATAGCCCATAATCCAATAGACAGATAGCACAAGCGATTGCCCATTGATGGCAAAGTGTAGCTTGCCAAAGCGATGCATTTGCATAAGGCCGTCATGCTCAAGCGGCATATCGATGACAATTGGCTGTGGGTCTGGCTCAATAGGTAGAATAAAACGGTATGCTGGATCATAAGGATAGTAAGTCAATCCTGAGAAACGGATTTTTTGTTCCTCATCAAGCGCCGATTGCGGATGTGTGCAGAATAGCGCATCACGCGCCCGACAGAACTGCTCCCAACGCTCATGCTCCGCTAGATTGGAAGTCCGCATCTGAGCATACATTGCGGCAACAGTTCTGCGAAAATCCAACAATTGTTCTTCAGTAGTCATGGTGCCCCCGCTATCCAGCGTGTTTCGCGCTATCTGGTATTCCACATTCAGTGATGAATAGTCATCGCTAAGGCCGTTTCATTACAATGGAAAGTTGTCGGCGGATAATTAGGAGAGATTGGAAGGAGCGTTCGAAGCAGATACCGAATAAATCAGGTCGCGCTGCTCAGCAGTGAAGTGTTCACAGGGAACATCAACGGCAATGTGCCCCCGGTTTAATCCAATAATCCGCGCCCCGTAGCGCAGCGCAAACGCTTCCTGATGCAAACTGCACAGCACAGTAATGCCTTCTGTCTTAGAAATGGCTTTTAATTCTTCCAAGACAATCGTTGCCGATTCGGGATCAAGGCTAGCGATGGGTTCGTCTGCCAGAATAACAATAGGCTGCTGTGCCAAGGCCCGTGCGATAGCAACACGCTGCTGCTGCCCTCCGCTTAGCGTATCTGCCCGCCGTCCGGCATATTCGCTCATGCCGATCCGTTCCAAACAATAATAGGCCCATTCACGATCCGGCCTCGAAAATTCGCGCAGCATGATTCGCCATAGAGGAATATAGGGTAGTCGAGCGGCGAGCACATTTTCTAGTACCGTCAATCGCTTGATCAGGTTGAACTGCTGAAAAATCGTTGCCACTCCCTGACGCAAATCGCGTAGTGCCGGCCCTTTAAGCCGAGTCAAGGAGTGCCCATCAATCAAGATCTCGCCTGCGTCGGGAATAATCAGCCGATTCAGGCAGCGAAACAGGGTTGTCTTTCCGCTGCCACTGCGCCCCAAGACGGTTACAAACGCGCCGCGTTCGACCTCAAAACTGATCTCACACAGAGCAGGAGAATCCGTTTTGGCATATTGTTTGGAGAGGCCGCGCACACGAATCATCGTTGCGGCTTCGGTTTGTGCCTCAGTAGTTTTGAGATGTGTCTTCAGCATTGTCATTGAACAGCCTGCCGCAGCCAATTACTCAGTTGATCAATGATCGTCACCATCACGACAATAATCAGTATCAAGGCTCCAAGCTGCGGAAAGTTGAGTAAGTCAATGGCGTTTTTGACATCCTGACCAATGCCGCCGGCCCCCACAATCCCCAACGCAATTGACGCTCGAACGGTGAATTCCCACCAGAACAAGGTGACTGAGATCAGCACAGGGTACGCATCGGGCAGCAGCGCGTAGATTAAAGCACGGATGCGACCTGTCCCGGCACTTTCCAACGCCAGCATGGGTGCCAATTCAAGGTTTTCAAGCGCTTCGGCGTAAAGTTTTGCCATGCTACCCCATGTGTGCAAGGCTACACCCAATACGCCCGCGAACGGCCCCAATCCGACGGCTGCTACAAAATAGAGGGCAAAGATAAAACTGTCGATCGCTCTTAGTGAATTCAGAAACCAGCGGGTCGGATAGTACAACCAACGTGATGGCGTGAGGGTACGTGTAGCGAAAATGGCGGGGATGATGGCTAAAACAGCGGCGACTGTCACACCCACCGTTGCGATGGCTACCGTCTGTAGCCCGTCTTTTAGGTAGTACAACCATTCGTCAACCGTGGGCGGTTGACGAAAATTGCTATCATAGGGCGGAAACATCAGACGCACCCACTGGCCAATTTTGGAGAGATTATGGAGGAGCTTGCCAAGATCGACTTCTGCCAGACGCGCCGCACCGATGAACAAACCAATCAAGATGACCGCAATGATTAGCGAACGCAGTCGGCGGAGTGGACGGTATGGCTGATCAGCGGCATGATACGGCAGTGTACCGGGGGGGAGCCTCGGTACACTGCTACGTTGAGCCGGACGATGATCGCTAGACGAATTAAGCATTTAAGCGATTCATCAGGGTTTTGTGGTAGCTGCCATCGTCGCTGCTGCGGTTGGCTCTTGGTCACGAGTTCGTGCGCCAATTTTGCCAATAAAGATCCCCGACTTGCGGATCGTCGCGTAATTCGCATCGCTCGACTCGATAAAACCGGTATAGTGAACCGGTTTGTCCGCAATACCTGTGCCAATCATCAATTCTTTAGCTTTGTCTGGGGTTAGCCCTAGCAAAATCTCTTTGAGATGCTTCACCATTGCCTCGTCCAAACCGGGACGGATGGCGATTGCATCATTGGGCAATGGATTAGAAGTCCAATAAATGACCGATAGATCGGCCTTGATTGCACCGTTTTCGATTAATGTGTTGCGGTTGCGGTTAAAGTCCGTTGCCAGATCAACCTGTCCGTTGACGACAGCAGTTTCGTTTGCCGCGTGCGTTGAACCTTCGCTGTACTTGGCAAAGAAGGTTTTGGGATCAATCCCCTGCCCCCGGAAGAAAGCCGTCGGAACCAGATAGCCCGATGTGGAACCCAGATCGGCAAAGGAAATGCTATACGGTTTCAAGGTGTCAAGCCACGCTTTAAGTTCATCGAGGGAGGGATTATCTTCCATTTTCAACGGCTTGATGTTCAGCCCCGGCTTACCGACGATGATGGCATAATAAATTGGCTTCTCGTCGTACTTCACAGTAGCAATGGCAGTAATTGGTTTTCCGGTCAGCACATCGGCGGCATCATTTGCCAGCACGTAGCCCCATGGCCCCATCCACGCAATATCTACCTGATCGGAAAGCATGGCGACGCTAATCCCTGCCCAGCTATCCGTAGCCGTTAGTTCATAGTCTACGTCAAGCTGATTAGCTAACCAAGCAAAAAATGGTTCAAAGGCTGCTTTGGTGGCAGTTGGCGTAGCTTGCAATGGCCCAACGCCAAAGCGAATTTTGGTACGTTGAGCGTGGACGGTGCGGGGGGCGGTGGCGGTCACTGACAGGACAACGCACAAAATCCCTAATATCAAAATCTTAGCTGTTTTTGAGAGGTGCATTCAATATTCCTTTTAACTCATCAGTAGGCAACCAATAGTTACAATAATATCCTTACATTTCGCTAACATTGCAAATACAAATCAAAGTGAATTGCCTTCCATTGCGCGGCTTTACCAATACTGTGCTGCGTCGAAAGACATTCTTAAGATTTTCCTGCAAAGCTCGATTTGCGCCCTATTTAGCTCTACTATTAAGCAGATAAAAATTGCCCTTCTCAAGGATGGAATCCAGTTTTTGGGGGATCAAATGGATGCAATTCGCAGACGTGCCATCTGGATAGGTGTAGTCGCGGGGTTAGTTGGCGGCCTCGTGTTGGGAGTTGCACTCACCAACCGGGGGATCATGGCGAATGTCGCTGGACTGTTTCATCTGGACAATAGCCTGTTCGGCTGGATTATTCACCTATTTCTGTCCGCGATTATTGGCGGTTTGTACGGCTTCTGGTTTTCAATCTTTAAGGGATCATCCAAATATAGTGATGGTGCAGCTAGTGGGATGATTTACGGCTTTGTCTGGTGGGGTTTGGGAGCAATGACGCTTGCACCAATATTGCAGCAAGGCCGTGTCGCTTGGACTCTCCCGGCGGCAATGGCGACGTTTCCATTGCTCATCGGCTATCTTGTCTATGGACTGGTGTTAGGGATCACGTTTCAGATCCTCGGTGAGCTTTTGTTGGGGCGTGTGCTTGCCCAACCCGTTGTGCCAATCCCGATAACACACCGCGTTGTCATTCTGGGTAGCGGCTTCGGCGGAATGGCTGCCGCGCAGCGTTGGGAGACACATCTCGCCAAACACCCTGAGATTAGCGTGACGCTCATCAGCGACAACAATTACTCGTTATTCACCCCCATGTTGGCGGAAGTCGCGTCTGGGGCATTGGAAGCGCCGCATATCAGCAGTTCGGTGCGGGCATTTTTTAACCGGGTTCGCTTTCGACGGGCAGTCGTCGCCAGTATCGATACCCAAGCCCACACAGTTCACATTCAGCCCCGCGAAAACGCGGATTTGGTAGCCCTGCCTTATGATCAACTTCTGCTGTCACTTGGCTCGACCCCGTTCGATTTCGGGTTGCCGGGAATCAATGACTACGCCTTCACGCTCAAGACCCTTGAAGACGCAATTACTCTGAGGGATCATGTGCTGACCCTGCTTGAACATGCTGACCTGTTGGGCGGGGAGATTCCGCCGGAGATGCTGACGTTCGTGGTGGCGGGTGGTGGCTTTTCGGGGATGGAAGTCGTCGCGGAACTATTCGACTTCGTTCACAGCGCCATTCGATACTACCCATCGATTCGCCCAGAAGATACGCGATTCATCCTCGTTCATTCTGGCGAACACGTTTTGCCCGAACTTAGCAGCAGCTTGGGCGACTATGCCCAACACAAACTTGCCCGGCGCGGGATCGCGTTTATGTTGGGGGCACGGGTGGCAGGCTGCACTACGAACTCAGTCTTGCTGAAAGATGTCGAAGCCCTCAATGCCCGTACACTTATCTGGACAACAGGCAATAAACCGCATCCGGTGTTGCAGGCACTTGAGGTTGCCAAATCCAATAACCGTATTCAGACCGATACCGCCTTGCGCAGTGTTAGCCATCCGGCCTTGTGGGCAGTCGGTGACTGCGCCTTTAACCCTGACCCGGATGGCAAACCGTATGCACCCACGGCCCAAAACGCCTCACGTAGTGGCAAATTAGCTGCCGATAATATGCTGGCAGCGTGGCAGGGACAGACCCAATTAACCCCATTTGTCTTCAAGCCGCTGGGCTTGCTAGTCGTGCTAGGACAGCGAACCGCCGCCGCCGAGATCGGCGACTGGAAATTCAGCGGACTGTTGGCTTGGTTTATGTGGCGTGGTATCTACTTGAGTAAACTGCCGGGGCTGGAAAAGAAAGTGCGCGTGCTGCTCGATTGGATCGTGGAGTTCTTCTTTCCGCGTGATATTGTCTTGACACAGCGCGTCAACGCTCCGCGCCATTCCGATTCTGAACTAATGACTGAGCAAAAACCGGGCGGTGCAGCATGATGAAGCGGCTTTCACTAGGGATCTTTTTGGCGGCTTGTACAGCGGTGGTACTGGCGGTAATTCTCACGGGCAGCCCACGTACTGAGATGGGTGGCAGCAGCGGGTTTAACTTGCTGTGGGGCGCGTTCTGGACAGTTTTATTCGTATTTATTGTGGGACTGCGGGCGCTTCCCCTCCGCGATACATTGCTGTGGGGGGCTAGCTATGGCTTTGTGGGTTGGCTAATTGGCCCAGCAACGATTGCAGGAATCCTGACCGGACATGGGCCGCTGTGGTCTATTGCCGAATTCAGCGAACTTTTTCCCGATCTCATCGCCTACCTACTATTTGGGATCGCACTCGGCGTAGCTTACCCGATCCTGTATCAACTGTACATTGACCGACAGGGACTCCGACTCCCAGCGGATCTACGTTGGGCGGTGGTACGGGGCACACTGGCGGGCGCGTTGGTTGGGTTGATCTTCATCAATCGACTGCCACAAATCGGCTTGCTACCCTTGCCCGGTATGAGCGCCGAAATGACCCCCACTGTTGTCTTCTGGGTGCTGAGTGTTCTCGTCGGGGCGATTCTGGGTATGGTCGTAGTAGACTCCGAAGAACGCGCCGGAGTCGGGTTGATTCGGGGCATGGTCTACGGGTTGTTGTGGTGGCTGCTGGTCGTGCTAACGATCCATTCGCTAATCAGCGGCGAGAAAGTCGCTTGGACACTTAACGCCGCGCAAGCCTATGTCGATAATTTACTTGGCCTGATGTTGTTCGGCGGCATTCTAGCGTTGTTCTACCACCTGATCACGCGCCTACAAAACGCCCTATTTTCGGATGATGTCGGTATGAACGGACGCGATGAGGGCATCGGCGCACGCAACTTACGGGCATTGGGCGGCGGTATTGTTGGATCGCTGTTTGGTGGTGCAGCGTTCACGTTCGTCATGGTTCAGGTTGGCGTACTGCCCACCATTGCGGGGATTCTCGGTGGGTCGAGTGCGCTATTCGGGCTATTCGTTCATTTCCTGATCTCGGTGATCATCGGCGCGATGTATGGCCTTTTGTTTGCCGATCAGGTGGATTCGTATGGCGGGGCTATCGGTTGGGGAACGGCGTATGGGCTGTTTTGGTGGTTGCTAGGGCCGATCACATTGTTACCGCTGCTGCTCGGCAAAGAAGGAGTTCTTTCTGCTGGGGCAGCACTCGCCGCCTACCCACCGAGTTTTCTGGGGCATGTAGCCTATGGTGCGATCACGGCGATGTACTTCTTCTGGCTGGAACAGCGCCGCAAAAGAGAGATCGCAGCGAGTCAAGGAACAGTTGCATCAACGCTAGTGGTTGATGCAACTCCCGTGCAAAGCCCACTCTGGATTTTGCTAATGTTATTAGCCGTGATTGTCCCGCTGCTGTTGAACAAGCCCTGATTAGCAAGGGTAGCGTCAAATGGTCATGGGACGGTACACTAATTTTAGCATTGCCCTTGTTAACTGATTTGGAAAAGGATCAGCAGTGGACGCAAAAGCCTATTGGGAAAATATCTATCAGTCTAAAGCACTTGATCAGGTCTCATGGTATCAGGCTCACCCTGATCTTTGACTGGATATGATCCACCGTTCTGGGGTGGAAAAATCCGGTCGGATTATTGATGTTGGGAGTGGCAGCACGGTATTAATCGATTTTCTCCTCAGCGAAGGCTATCAGCGCATCACCGCGCTAGATATTTCTGAAGCGGCACTCACTGCCACTCGTCAACGGCTTGGGGCGCAGACAACCACGGTTGAATGGCTCACCGCCGATATTCGCACTGTGCCGCTTCCAGCGCAGTTTTACGATCTGTGGCATGATCGTGCGGTATTTCATTTTCTAACTGATCCGGCTGACCGTAACGCCTATCTGAATACCCTACGAAATGCGCTCAAGCCTGATGGGCAACTCATTATGGCAACGTTCGCGGATGATGGCCCGGAGCAGTGCAGCAATCTTGATGTGATGCGCTATAGCCCAGAAGCACTCACCGCCGTATTAGGCGATGGATTCAAACTCATTGAGATTATTCGCCATACTCACACAACTCCATGGGAGTCCGAACAGAAGTTTATTCATTGCCGCTATCAACGACTTTGACGCGACAACGCCGCCTGTAACACAGCGATAACCGTCATGCCATCGCGAATGTCGCTGTGCTGTACCATTTGCAAAACCTCGTCGAAGTGAAAAGTTTGCACTTCCAAAAATTCGGTATCATCCGGCGGGAGCTTTTCCTGAAGCAGATCATAGCCCAGAAACAGATGGGCGGTTTCGTCGCAAACGCTCTTAGAGGTATAGTACGTGTTGATGGGGACAAGCTGGGCAGCACGGTAGCCCGCTTCTTCGGCAAGTTCACGTTGGGCCGCAACTTCAGGAAGTTCGTCGGCATTCATGCCACCTGTTGGCATTTCCCAACGCATATCTTCATGTTGCACGTAGCGGTATTGGCGCACCAGCACGACATGATCGGCATCGACAAAGGGTAGCACGCCGACACACTGCCCAAAAGTACACACGCCATAAATTGTCGTTCGACCATCGGGCAGTTCAGCAATGTCTTCGCGCAGCTTCATCCATTTGTTTTCATAGATCGGGCGGGTGCTGACTGTCTTCCAGGATTTTGGCGGCATCAATAAATCGCTTTCAAAGCATAATTGAGCAGGTAAAACAGACAAATATGAGTGTATCGCAACACCATCGACATGGAAATCGGGCATTGGTCACAGGCGGCGCAGGGCTAATTGGCTCGCACCTGACTGACCTGTTAATACGCGAAGGCTATCAAGTCCGTGTTTTTGATGCACTCGAACCGCAAACGCATCGTGAAGGCAAGCCGATCTGGATCAATCCTGCCGCCGAGTTTGTCCATGCCGATATTCGAGATCGACAGGCTATCCACGAGGCCATGCAAGACATCGATGTGATCTTTCATGAGGCCGCTTACGGCGGCTATATGCCCGAAATCAGCAAGTATGTACACGTCAACAGCTTTGGCACGGCACAGATGCTTGAACTGATTCGTGAAGAAAATATCCCGATCAAAAAGATCGTGGTGGCCTCATCACAAGCCGTGTACAGTGAAGGCGCGGTAACTTGCCCGACGCATGGCCTTGTTTTCCCAGCAACTCGTCCGCTTGAGCAGCTTCAACGCGGCGATTGGCAAGTCTACTGCCCGGTCTGCGGCGCTGTGACAAGCCGCACCCCCACGCCTGAAAATGCACCGATTGGCGGCGAAACTGTGTACGCGCTGACCAAAGTTGATCAAGAACGGCTGGTTTTGCAGTGGGGCAAACAGGTTGGCATTCCTACCGTTGCGCTGCGCTACTCCTGCACCTATGGGCCGCGCCAATCGATCTTCAATCCCTATACAGGCGTGATCGCTATTTTCAGCACGCGCCTGTTGAGTGGGCAACCACCTATCCTGTATGAAGATGGTCAACAAACCCGCGATATGTCCTATGTTGAAGACATCGCTTGCGCTAACTTACTGGCAATGGAAAACGACGCACTAGATGGCCTTCCGGTAAACATCGGCTCAAATATCGCGACGACGGTAATGGAAATGGCGCAGTTAGTCGCCGCCGCCCTCGATATTCAGATCGAGCCTGTGTTGCGCGGCGAGTTCCGCCCCGGCGAGATGCGCGATCTGCAATCGGATACGACCCGCGCCCAAACTATTGGTTATCAACCTACCGTATCGTTGGAAGAAGGCATTCGGCGCTACATGGATTGGATTCGCACGCTAGGCCATATCCGGGACTATTTTGCCGCCGCCGAAGTTATCCTCAAGCAAAAGCGTATCGTTCAGCAATCGTTTCGTAAGGAATGAATGTAACGATCCCAGTAGTTGATAGACCAAATATTATCTAAACCCTGATGTGGGTTACGCTCTAACTGGAGAAAATTATGACAACGGCAGCCTTACAGCCGCAAACCACGACCAGCCAACCCGCGTTAGGCGATCTGATTGCTTTAGTAAGCGGTGTGTTGATCTTGATCGCTTACCTGATTCTGCCACTCCGCAGCGATGGCGGCGCGACAGGCTTTGCGTTCATTGACTCTGGCACAACCTTCCCAGCATTGACCCTGATCGTTGGAGTCTCGGCAATTGTGGCGGCAATCGTCAATATTACCTCGCTGCGCGAACAGGCGGCGCGATGGTATTTCGCCGGGTTGGGCGTAGTTGGCCTCGTCTTCTTGTTTGACAATGCACTGCGTGGCAAACCGGGACTAGCATTGGGCGGTTGGCTGGCAATGCTCGGTTGCGTGCTGATGCTCATTCAGGTGATTCTGCCACGCCCCGGTTATGTAGCTCATGCGCGTCCTTCCGATGTCGTTTTTGCGTTAATCCGCGTCCTAGTAGCGACTCTGTGGTTTACGCAGTTGCTCTGGAAGCTGCCTTGGAATAACTTTGGCTGTGCGGCGGGCGCGCTGACCCCGGCAGCAGGCACTAGCGGCCTCTGCGACTGGATCGGGAAGGAGATTGCACAACCGCGCTACGGTTTATACAAGGATTTCTTAACCAACGTGATCTCACCGAACCTGAGTTGGATGGCCTTCTTGATCGTCGGCGGTGAGGCCTTCATCTGTGTTTCGCTGATGTTTGGTGTCTTGACCCGGCTCGGCGGCTTGGCGGGTTTTTTGATGGGCATCAACTTATTTATCGGGTTAACGGCGGTTGCGAATGAGTGGGACTGGACTTACTTAATGCTGCCCTTGCTCAATCTGGCATTTTTAGTGATAGGCGGGCGCTATTTTGGGATTGATGGCCTCCTGTATCAGCGTTTGAGTACCCCAAATTCGAGTGGCTTGGCAAAACTCATAGCTCGTTTTGTCAGCTAACAACGATAATCGGATGCAGGGGTTATACTTGCCGAACAAGACATTCTCGCTAGTCGTAATCGGAGTATTGTCGTGCGCGATGTATGCCACCGCAACGCTGTACGGTGCATTCCGACCAGATCGAATACAAGCGTTTTTGGGACTGTTCGGGGTGGCGTTTGCCTTGTATGCGGCGGCATGTTGGCTCGTGGTATGCCACCCGCCCAATAGCCAGCGATCTTTGATAACGATTTTCGGCTTTGCAGTAGCATTCAATACTCTGTTATTTCCGATGCTGCCTAGTCTTTCCGATGATATGTATCGTTATGTATGGGATGGACGGGTTCAGGCTAATGGGATCAATCCATATCGTTACCCATCGAATGCCAACGAAACGGCCTACCTGCGTGATGATCAGATTTGGGCGCGAATGAATCGACCTGCGGCAGTGACCGTCTACCCTCCCGGCGCACAGATCGCTTTTGCGGCGATCTGGCGTGTCTTTCCTGACAGCATCGCTGGCTTCAAGCTAGTATTTATTGCGTGCGTGATCGCGGCGGGTGGGCTGTTAGTTCCACTGCTCAAACAATGGGGCGTTGACCCGTCGCGTGTTTTGATCTTTCTGTGGAATCCGCTAATCATATTCGAGATTGCCCATTCAGCCCATGTCGATGCGCTCTATCTGCCGCTGATTGTCGGAGCGCTGCTGCTCCGCTTAACAGCCCCAACCCATCGCGTCAGCTTGAAGCATGAAGCCGGGATCGGGGTGCTGATTGGTCTAGCAACCTTAATTAAGCTGTATCCAGTGTTGCTCATTCCGGCGCTGTGGAGTGTGCAAGGGCGACGCTTTCGAGGGCGCTTGCTACTGCCCATTACCGCATTGATTACGATTGCAGCAGGCTACGCGCTGTATATCGCGCCGGGAGTAGATACACTTGGCTTTTTGCCCAGCTACACCCGCGAATACTACAATATCGCCCCGCTCCCGATGGCATTGGCTAATTGGGCGCAAGGGGAAAATCTGGCTTACTACCAACCAACGATGGTTTTGTTACCGTTGGTCATCGTATTGATCAGCCTTTATTTTGTGATGGTTCCGGCGCGTGACGCGAAAACTGCAATGCGGCGCTGTTTGTGGCCTATTGGAGCATCATTATTGATCACGATCAATCTGTTTTCATGGTATGCGCTGTGGACACTTCCCTTTGTCGCGCTCGATCTCACATTTTCGCCATTTCGTGCTGCGTTTGGTTGGTGGTTATTCACTGGGTTGATTGTGCTGTCGTACCATGTGTATATTACGGGCTACGCGCAAGCGTGGGTAACGTGGTTGGAATTTGCCCCTTTATATGGAATTTTGGCACTAGCAGCCATAGCCGTTGGTAGAGATTATTTCCGTAAAGGACAAACGGTATGACCCGCCGCGCTTTGATGGTGGTAGCAAAGCAGCCCTCTCCCGGTCAGACCAAAACCCGTCTATCACCACCCTTGACCGGAGACCATGCCGCCGCGCTGTATGAATGTTTCCTGCGCGACACGCTGGAAATTATTCGGGCAGCGCGTAAGTTATGCCCGTTCGACCCGATCATTACCTACTTACCAGAAGGCGGCGAGTCCTACTTTCGCCAGCTTGCGCCCGATTTTGGTCTACTCTTGCAACAGGGCGCTGGTCTTTCCGAACGGCTGCACAATGCCATTGAGTACTGTTTGACGACAGGTGGATACGATCAAGCCGCCATCATGGATAGTGACAGCCCAACGCTCCGTCCCGAATACTTAAACGCGGCCTTTGCCGAACTTGATCGGGCTGATATGACATTCGGGAGAGTTGACGATGGCGGCTATTATCTGATCGGCCTTAAGAAACCCGCGCCGCGTCTGTTTCTTGAGGTAACGATGAGTACCCCAACTGTCGCGCACGATACGTTAACGTGTGCCGCCAAAGAAAACCTGAGCGTGCATTTGCTTCCCACCGCTTTTGATATTGATTATGGCGTTGACCTGCGGCGACTGATCGATGAACTGCACACCTTGCCAATACACTTTGCACCACATACCCGCAGATTTCTACAGGCCAATCCTGATATTGAGAGCCGGGTCTGATGCGCGTGACGATTATCATTCCGGCCTTGAACGAAGCGGGGAATATCACCCGCTTGATCGGAGAGATTCCGCACGATATAGTGGCCTCTGTGCAGGTGATTGTGGTCGATAATGGCTCTACCGACGACACCGCCAAAATCGCAGCGGTGGCGGGCGCACAAGTCGTTAGTGAACCACGCCGGGGTTACGGTCAAGCGTGCGCGGCGGGAGTAGCCGCCATTGGCACGGCAAATGTGATGGATCATGGTAGCGATGTGGTGGTATTTCTGGATGGCGATGGCAGTTTTGATCCTGCCGAGATCTCACGCCTGATCGCCCCTATTACTGAAAATCGTGCCGATATGGTGCTGGGGTCACGGGCATTGGGCGGCATGGAACCCGGTGCAATGCCGCCTCACCAACAATTTGGCAATCGCTTAGTTTCACGATTGATGGGGTTATTATATGGGTTGAGGCTGACGGATTTGGGGCCATTTCGTGCGGTTCGCTGGGAGATTCTCGCCAAGATCGATATGCGTGAGATGACCTTCGGCTGGCCTACCGAGATGATCGTCAAAGCAGCTAACCTGAAAACGCGAATCATCGAAGTTCCGGTCAGCTATCGCTGCCGCTGGACAGGCAAATCGAAGGTAAGCGGTACGTTGCGCGGCACACTACTTGCGACTTACTTTATCTTGGGAGTGACGCTGCGTTATGCGTTCAATCGACGCACCCGTTAACTATAGAGGATTGTTCTGTGGCATCCGTTTGGAATCGCCACAGCAGTTTGAATGCTTTACAATCAGATTAGGTAATAGAGAGTTTGCTAATGACTGATTCGACCTCAACCGAACTTGACTGTAATCCGGCGTTCCCTGCATGGAAGTTGTGGATTTACACCAACTACGACTGTAATCTGCGCTGTTCCTACTGTGTCGCGAAGTCCGGGCCAAATGTGCCACGTCGCGCTGTTGGTCTGCCGAACGTCAAAAAACTGGTGGATGAAGCCGTTGCCCTCGGTTTCGATCACATTTTTTTCACAGGCGGCGAACCCTTCCTACTCAATGACATTTACGAGATGTTAGCATACGCCTCAGAACGGGTGCAGACCACTGTTCTAACCAACGCAATGCTGCTGCGTAGCTCTCGGTTGGAGAAATTGAAAGCGATTGCCAACCCCAATTTGATCGTTCAAGTGAGTCTTGATGGGGGTCGCCCCGAAGACCATGACGCTTATCGAGGGGCGGGATCGTGGGCAAAGACGGTGGAAGGTATAAAACTGCTGCAAGAGGCGGGCTTTCGAGTTCGGATCGGAACCACCGAAACCCCCGCCAACACTGATCACTTGCATGATCTGTGTACTTTTCATCGGGCGTTGGGTATCCCGGACGAGGATCATTTTGTCCGCCCACTCGCAAAACGCGGCTACTCCAAAGAAGGCATTGAATTGGGGATGGATACGCTTTCGCCGGAGCTAACCGTCAATCTGGACGGTGTGTTCTGGCATCCGCTTTCGACAGACGGCGACATGCAGGTCAGCAAAAAGATGTTCCCGCTGGCAGATGCCCTTGAAAAAGTCACTGTACAGCTACAAGCCATCGCAGAGACGGGCGGAGTCCCGTTGATGACCTTCACCTGAGGGTGAAACCATTTGGTGTCCGTGTGACACCTTTACCTAAGCATTAGAAATTGGAAAATAAGGAGCAGTTACAGAAATGATCCAAGCCTACATATTGATCCAAGCGGAAACAGCGCGTATCGAAGATTTGGTTGGGGAACTGGCGAATATGGAATTAGACGGATCGGTGATTAAAGAGATTCATGCTGTCACCGGACAGTATGATCTGATCGCGTTTGTGGAATCTCCCGATCTCAAATCGCTCGGACATTGAATTACCGCAGGCATTGCGAACGCAGTTGGCGTTCGTCACACTGAAACCTGTCTGATTGTGTGGTAAACATTGGAGTAGTGGAGCCGGGGATAATCCGGCTTCACTGCTTTTAGGTGCTAACTCAGTAAGAATAGTCTTGACAAGCTCATCCACTCTCAGGTAGACGACTGGTCTACTAATAATATCGAGAGGATGCCTTCTATGCCTGAGACAGATGATTCATCACTACAAGCGCAAATCGCCACATTTCAACAACAGTCGGCGGGTAAGATGTCGCCTGAGCAGCGGGAACGAATGGCTGCACGACGCGCTCAACTTGTCCAGACGGGAATTGCTGACCAAAGCCTCAAAGTTGGAGAGGTCGCGCCCGACTTTACCTTGCCGGATGCCTATAGCAACCCGGTTGTTTTATCTGAACTGCTCACGCAAGGTCCGGTAGTACTAACTTTCTATCGTGGGGACTGGTGCCCGTATTGCAATCTAACCCTGCGAGCCTATCAGAAGGTTTTGCCTGAGATCGAAAAGCTGCACGCGACGCTTGTCGCCGTTTCTCCACAGACACCCGATAATACGCTGTTGACTGTACAACATAAGGATTTAACCTATCCTGTACTCAGCGATCTGGGCAATCGGGTCGCTCATCAATTCAGGCTGGTTTGGTCTATTCCCGAAGACCAGCGCACCACTTCGGCGAACTTACCCCAACATAACGGCGATGCGTCATGGGAATTACCCGTGCCGGGTACATTTGTGATTAGCCCAGACCGAATTGTCCAACTCGCATGGGTAAACGCCGACTGGACAGAACGTCTTGAGCCAAGCGTAATCATCGAGACACTTCAGCAACTTGTAAAAACCAATTAGTAACCATAGAGGAACAAAAGGAACAAGCGATGGCTTTAGAGAACTTTGACGGAAAAATCGCGTTAGTCACGGGCGGTGGTCGTGGTATTGGACGAGCGATTGCGCTAGAACTGGCTCAGTTGGGGGCTGTTGTGGCACTGGCGGCTCGGAGTGTCAGCGAATTGGAAGAGACTGCTCGCCTTGTTCAGTCGTCGGGGGCAAAGGTAGAAATATTCCCTGTCGATTTGACCGATATGCAAGCCACTCTCGCACTTGTTCCAAGTGTTGAGCGAAAGCTAGGCAAGGTCAGTATTTTGATCAATAACGCCGGGATAGTCGGCCCATTCGGGCCAACTTGGACTCTTGATCCTGTGCAATGGGAGCAAGCTCTACGAGTCAATCTATTTGCCCCATTTTTACTGGCACGGGCAGTATTGCCCAGTATGATCGCCCAAAAGTGGGGGCGTATTATCAACATCTCGTCGGGTGTCGCGCAAAACCCTACCATGCGTAGCGGCCCCTACGCGCCATCTAAAGCGGGGTTAGACACCTTTACACGGCAGTTAGGGTTTGAATTGGATGGAACCGGGGTGATCGCCACCGCCATCTATCCCGGCATTGTCGATACGGTGATGTCTGCCAGTGTGCGTGCCCAAGAGCCGGAGGTCGTTGGGCGGCTCTCTCAAGTCATGCGGAATATTCATGCCGAAGGAAAAATGGCAACCCCTGATTATCCGGCGCGATTGGTAGCCGCCATTCTCACTAATGAGGATCAGGCGCTGAACGGGCAAGTGATCGACATTCGCAGTCCTGAAGGCCAGAAATTACTTTCCAGTGCCCTAAAACAAGAATAAGCCTATCCGCTGTAGTTTCCTATGAGCAAGCTGAATTGTTCGGCTTGCTCCCCACTTCGTGCCGACCAATTTGCCAATGTGTAGGCAGGTTCAGAATGGGGCTAGCCTTTGATCGAGCCAGCCAGCAGGCCGCGCACGAAATAACGGCTAAACAAGATATGGACAAGTGCAGTTGGGTATAGCCGCCACGAATGCTCCCGCCATGACCACATTCCAATCCACTGAATAATTGCCCGATAGATTATTAAGTGCGACAGTGATGGGCTTGGTTCTGTGAACTAGGAATAATGACAATCCGGCTAGTTGGTGCTGTGAGGCGTTCAACGGGCGTAGGTCAAGCCCTAACCGGTGGCATTCCATAAAACACTATAGTTTAGGGAACTATTAGCTCAAGCTTATTGTGAAGCGTTATCAGGTGAGCTGGATCACCTTTACCGTTACTTTGAGGTCTTCTTCAGCGGGGCCTTTGTGAACACCCTTCACGGGAGTTATATCTCGAAAATCGCGACCTGCGCCGATGCGGATAAAGTTCTGATCCACTAGTAGGTTATTGGCTGCGTCAAAGCCGCGCCAACCGTACTGTGGGCCAAAAAAAACTTCACACCAAGCATGGCTGGCTCCGGTTCCGCGCAATGAAGGAACAATCATTCCCTCAACAAATGTTTCTGAGCTTGTCGTTTCTTGGTGCACGGTTCCATTGAGCATGATCTGTTTCTGCGTAGTGGGCTTCCCAATGTACTGGTTGAGATAGCCGCTGGCGTACCGCGCCGGAATACCAAGCTGACGCAGCGTTGCCAGCATCAGGTGGGTAAAATCTTGGCACACCCCGCAGCCTAGTTCCAGTACCTCAGACGCGGTAGTGTCTGTCGTGGTATGGCTGGACTCGAAGTCAATGGCTTCATGAATAGTGTGCTGTACTGCTAGGGTAGCTTGATACCAGTCTTCAGCGGCAATCTGCTCGAATTGGCTGGCAAACGCCTGAATACCGGGCGTAACTTTGGTTAGCGTGGTGTCATGCAGCCAAGCATAAAACTCGATAGGATCAAGTTCAAGTGACGGAACTTGGATCTCAAGCAGCGGGCGTTCACGAATATCGACCACACTATCGGAGACGATTTGGACTTCGCTGGCTTTGAGCAGTGTCCAATACTGTACGCGCAGATCCGAGAAGGTACTGTATTCTTCGACGGTGACTTTCGGAGAGACGACAAGTCGGTAGCGTTGGCAGGATTGATAGTCGTCATTGCACGGTTGCAAACGGGCTTCCATCGCTATTGCATAGACAGGATCGCTGTAGACGTAATGCGTTTCGTGGAGGATTTGGAATCGCATCGTTTAGGCTACCTCATACGAACAATAAGTCTGCATCACCAAATCGCTAACATCATATAGACAAGCGTTTAGTTCATCCAAAAATTGGATTAGATCGATGTCGTCAAGGCGCAGGTATTGTATCCGAGTAGCCATCTGTCCCAAAACTCGGTCTGCTTCGTTGTGGAAGCGCCGCCCCGCACTGCCCGAAATATAGTTCAGGGCATCCATGGCATGTTCCAGACAGTACAAGATGGAACGGGGTGATTCGGGATTGAAAAGCAAAAACTCAATCGTGGAATTACGAGCGACAGGCGCAGCATAAGTTTTATGATAGGCTTCGATGCAACTGGCACTTTTTAGCACGGTCATCCAATACATGGCTTCGCGGTACGGCTCATCGTCATTATGATCGGGAGCAGACCGGACAGCCAACAGTCGGCAGGTCGTATTCGCTCGCTCAATGAAACGCCCCAGTCGGATAAACTGCCACGCTTCGCCATGCATCATCGTCTGATCCGCCATGCCTTGCAGCAACAGCGCCCCGTTCTTAACGTTTTGTAAGGTGGGGTGAACGTTGGCAATGAGTTCGCTGCGGCTCAAGTGCGCCAGATCGTGGTACATGGAATTGACCTGTTCCCACATTTCGCTACTGATCTGTTCGCGAGCTTGTCGGGAATTCTCGCGGGCGTTCCGCAAGCAGGACATGATCGAGTTTGGATTTTGCGTGTCCAGACACAGACAATGCAGTACCGCTTCTTTAGTGATGGCTCGTCCATCTTTTTGGAGCAAATCCAAGCAACCGTTGATCCGTAAGAGAGGAATCCAGTCGTTGTACTCACTGCCGGATCGGGTATCCAGCAACGTGATAAGCTGTATATCCAATAAACGGGCAGTAAACTCGGCGCGTTCCCGGTAACGGCTGAGCCAAAAACAGGACGAGGCGACCCGCGACAACAGCATTGTCGTATCTTGGTTAATCGTGTTCGTCATCAGCGACCACCCATGTATCTTTACTCCCGCCGCCCTGTGAACTGTTCACAACTAGCGACCCTTTTTTGAGCGCAACGCGAGTTAACCCACCCGGAATCAGGGTGATCTCACTCCCATACAGGATATATGGACGCAGATCGATGTGACGCGGTGCAAAACCTTCTGAAGTGTAGGTGGGATGCGCCGAAAGCTGAATGACAGGTTGAGCAATATAGTTCCAAGGCTGCTCACTGACCTTTCGCCGGAACAGATCGCATTCTTTCGCGGTAGCATGTGGCCCAATCAACATCCCATAGCCACCAGAATTATTGACTTCCTTGACTACCAATTCAGAGATATTGTCCAGAATAAAGCGCCGATCCTCATCGTCACGTCCCAGATAAGTTGGCACACTATCCAGCAGCGGTTCCTCTGACAGATAGTAGCGGATAATATTCGGCACGTACTTATACAGCGATTTATCATCGGCAACGCCAGTACCGGGTGCATTCACCAGAGTTACATTCCCAGCGCGGTATACATTGAGCAGCCCTGCTGCCCCGATTACCGAATCGGATCGGAAGGCTAACGGGTCAAGGAAATCATCATCAACACGTCGATACAACACATTAATCTGCTTCAATCCATGCGTAGTCCGCATATAGAGCCGATTGTCGCGTACCACGAGATCGCTACCTTCAACCAGCGGCACCCCCATCGAACGGGCGAGGAAGGAATGCTCGAAGTAGGCCGAATTGAAAATGCCGGGGGTTAGGACTGCGACCTGCGGATTATCAACTAGCGAGACAAAGCGCAACATTTTCAACAGTTCTTGCGGATACGTTTCAACGGGCAGGACGTTTTGACCATCAAACAGCGCCGGAAAGGTTGTCTTCATAATGGTGCGGTTCTGGAGCATATAGCTCACCCCAGACGGGCTGCGAAGATTGTCTTCCAGAACACAGTAGCGCCCATCTGCATCACGGATCAGATCCGTACCTGTAATGTGAATATAGATGCCGTGCGGTGGCTCGATGCCGACCATCTCCCAGCGAAAGTTAGATGATCCCAATACCATATCAGCAGGCACAACGCCATCACGCAGAATCTTCTGGTCATGATAAATATCGTGCAGGAAGCAGTTCAACGCATAAATCCGCTGCTTTAGCCCTTCCTCAAGCAGTCGCCATTCTGCCATGGGCATGATACGGGGGATCAGGTCGAACGGGAAAATCTTCTCTACACCTTCTTCACTGGAATACACGGTAAAAGTAATGCCACGTCGCAGGAAGTCCATATCCGCAATCTGTCGCCGGGGTTCAAACTGGTCTGATGATATCTCACTAAGAAACTGGAACAAGCGGGCATAGTGCGGACGCGGCGTACCGTCAATATCAAACATCTCATCGTAGCAAGGGATCTGCGTATAGTTGGTGAACATTGAGGTTGCGAGTTGTACGTCCACTTTTATCTCCGGCATAGGTAGAAGTAGTTCCCTATAAATTGTAAGATGTTGCCTATGCCGTGACTTCGGATCAATTATACGACGGATGATAGCAATCTTTCGGCAAAGATCACTAATTAAGTCTGTTTGGTTCAGTCAAAGTCGATTATAGCTTGGCTCAGAATTAATAACCCAGCCACCTTGAGCGATCAAGTCAACTGATGCGTACCTACGCGCCACAGCATGTTATCGACTAGGATGAAGGTTGATGAATAGCGGGAACAACGAATTCTAGGGATCTGCAAAGGTAATTCGGTACGCAGCTAAATGGTAGAAGGTCAGATCCGTGCCAAGCCTAAATAGCTTTCATTTGATCGGATAACTTTGCATGAAATTACGGGTTCCTTCAATCAGTTCCCAAACCTCATCCTTTGATGGTGGGTTAGGCACAGAGTGATCACAACGATTACGAATATCTGCGAGAACTTGTATACGGCGAAGTTGTGTAGAATCGTAAATATTAGCCACTTTAAGTGCATCATTGAGAGGGTTTATCGTCTCACTACGAGGTGGCAAAACAACCCCATGAAAAATACAAAGACCCTTTAGATGACGCTCAAGTACAACACCAGCGATAGCGCCCGCAGCTTGCGGATAGTTAGCCCGAAAAAGGGCATTGGCTTCAAAAAGCGGCTCACTAAATGAACCTGCGGAGGATACGCTGTTCATAATTTCTTGAACTACAACCTTGAAGCCGAACCACCGCATTTTTGTTGCGGGTGCACTTGCTGGACGGTGCGAGATAGCCTCACTCACTTGCGGATTTGTTACCAGATAGAATTTGTATGCTTCGGAAATTGATTGGGCGGCAACTCTAACTTTAGCAGGTGAATACCCGATCAATGCAGATGCTTGGATATCAAAGGCTGATACGGAGAACTTTTTCTCCCATTCTCCTGATGCATAAGGTTGTGCATTCTTCACTGAATATATTTTCGCAGAGTTATCGCCAAATACTGTGTAAACATTTTGCATTGTTTGACGAAACATCGCGCCAAGTTCAGCAACTTTCGATAAATCGTTAGGCGCATATTTCCCCATATAATCATTAAGCGACTTTCTGAGATTTCCACTGTAATGATCTATACGGTTAGCGAACGCAAAGAAGCGCAAAATCATCTCACGTTCTACGAATCGCGGTGCAGGGTTATCCGTTCCCCTCACTTTGCGCCAGTTAGCATCCCGTTCCAATTCAGTCAACAAATCGCAAAATGGCCCTCGATAGGCGCAATTCCGAATTTCCTGTTCATTGAGAGTCATGGTGCCCCGATTTAGGCGCTCAAAAACCTCGTAACGCAAATCGTAATTTGTTCCTGCATCGATAACAATGCTGCGAATAGTGGCATCTAGTATCTTTTCTTGGGCATCGTCTGGAAGATCTTTAAAATACTTGCTATTCAAGCTGCTTAACTTTTGAAGTTTTTGCAAGTGAAATTTATTAGTCACAAAACGTATCAAGGTAGTCAATCGCTGTTGACCATCTACAACCTCTATTTTCGTAGGGCTTATCCGCATAAAGTAAAGCGGTGGAATTGGTATCTGTAGCAATAGGGACTCGATTAGCCGAGAGGGAAGTTCGGGTTTTTTGTCCCAAACGTATTCGCGCTGGTAATCAGGCTGCAAATCGATCAAGCCACGTTCGTATTTATCGCGTAACGTGGAAATATTCCAATCATTGGGTTGGCTGGAAACGGCTTTTGAATCGGTCTCGTTAACAACTTCTTCAAGCTCAGGCTCAAGTTCCGCATAACTTTCTAGTTCAACCGAGTCCATTATTACATCCCCTGCGTTCTACGATGGGCGGGAAGGAAAGATGTAAACATTATACGACGGAACTTCAAAGAGCCGCTAATCAAGTACATCTCTCCTTCGCCGCCCAAATTTTGTGTCAGCAATCGGTGGTAAGTGTCGGATCACGCTACAGGTAAGGCAATCGTGAAACGACTGCCTTCGCCCACTTCACTTTCGACCCATAGATAGCCCTCTAAATAGCGCACAATATCGCGACAGATTGCCAAGCCCAGTCCAGTTCCGGCAGGCTTGTTGATCATCAGTTCGCCGACTTGCCCGAAGCGTTTGAATACATGGGATAGTTCTTCGGGCGCAATCCCGACCCCTGTATCCGCGACACTCATAAACAGCCATGCACGGGTAACGCCGCTGCTAAAGGACTGCCATTCGGCTTCCTGTTCGTCGGGGCAGTATAGATGCGGCGCTAGCTCAAGACATTCGCCGGGATATAGGTGTTTGAGATAAATCGCAATTTCACCTGTCTGAGTAAATTTGATCGCGTTAGACAGCAGATTAGTGATCACCTGCTTGAGCCGATCAGGATCGGCAGTGATAAGGGGTACGTTGTCCGGCGCATCGACGATCAGTTCAAGGCCATGTTCGGCGGCAACTGCCGCGTATAAAGTCGCGGTCTGGTGGACAAGCTCCAGCAAGCTAACGGGAGCCATCTGCCAATTCACACTGCTGGCATCCATCCGGCTCAGATCCAGTACATCGTTGATCAACCGCGTCAGGCGTTCGCTTTCTTCCGCCAGAATGTCCAGATCAAGATTGATCGTATCCAGCACTTCGGTAGGCACATCTTTCATCACTTGAAGATTGGGGCGCACATCTTCGGCAAAAAGTTGGCGAATCATTTTCGCAAAGCCAACCACCGAAGTCAGCGGGGTACGCAGTTCATGGCTGACATTACTCACAAAATCTAGCCGACTCTGTTCTGCCTTCATTTCAGTAGTCACATCGCGGATCACAGTAACGGCTTCGCCTGCTGCTTCCTGACTTTCCACGCGGCGCGAACTGGCCTGATAGTGATGCCCATTTAGCTCAAACCGAGTGCTAAAGGTATGGCCCCGCTGCTGCACTGCTTGCTCAATGATATGGGTCAGCGCTACTTTATCGACAATCTCGCCAATCTGATGACCAACGGCGCGGGCGGTATGTTGCGCCATTCGGAAAAAAGCGGGGTTTGCTAACGTAATCGCACCGTTACTGCCGGTCACGATCAGGCCGTCTGCCATACTGTTCAGCACCGTATCAAGCTTTTCAGCCTCAGCTTGCAAGGCTTTAGTACGCTGTTCCACCAATTCGTTGAGGGTTGATACAGTGCTTTCGTACTGCTGAGTCTTTCGATAATCGAGCCATGCCAGCACATCGTCATATTCCATGACGTTGAGGCCGCGCTGCTCCTCTTCCGGCGTGACACGCACCCGGTGAAATTTGTTGATCAGCCAGAAAGCTAGCGCCCCTATGCCAAATGACCAGATAAAGCAAACCAGCGATCCGATAATCTGAATTCCTATCTGGTCAATGCGACTGCCCGACTGAACTTGGATCGTCGCTTGTGTAGCAAAGACTCCCGTTAGGATCGTACCAAGAGCGCCGCAAAACCCATGAACTGGAACCGCCCCCGCTGGATCGTCCAGCTTGAAGTAGTCCATGAGTTCCTGAGACAGATTAACGACAATCCCAGCCAGCGCACCAATAATCAGCGATGCCCACAGCGGCACAGCAAATGATCCGGCTGTGATGGCTACCATCGCTCCCAGCGTTCCTGCCAGAGTCGGCAGCGCTTGAAGTCCGCCTTGAGGCTGTCGCCAACGTGCATAGAGATACGAAGATAAGCCGCCTGCTGCCGCCGCAAAATTCGTCTTTAGAATGACCAAACCGACTTCGCTTTCGACCTTGAGCAAGCTGCCGCCGTTGAAGCCGAACCAACCGAACCACAAAATGAAAGTGCCTAGTGCCGCCATCGGGATATTATTGCCGCCCAGCGAATTGATCTTGCCGTCTTTGCCGTAGCGTCCCTGACGCGGGCCAATAATCATGATCCCTGCCAACGTCACCCAACCTCCAACGCTATGGACGACTGAGCTACCTGCAAAATCCATGAAGCCTAATTTGACGAGCCAACCATTGAGTTCAGGATAGTAGAGGTTGCCCCATGCCCAATGCCCGAAGATTGGATAGATGACTGCTGCAATCACGACGGCAATTAGAAGATGCGTGGTCAAATCCGAACGTTCCGCTGTGCCACCTGCCACAATCGTGACCGCACAGCCTGCGAAACATAGCTGCATGAACACGAAGGCCGCGCCCAAATAGGTCGCGTTGGCGCTGCTACCCGCTAGCAAAAAATCGGTAATCCCGATCACGCCGAACCAGCTATGTCCGAACATGAAGCCAAAGCCCACGAGGTAGAACACCAGCGAAGTCACGACAAAGTCCGCGACATTCTTAACCGCCGTGTCAATCGCGTTTTTGGCTTGCACTAGCCCGATCTCCAAACATAGGAAACCAAGCTGCATAAAGAAGACCATGCCACTGGCAACGATGACCCAGAGCATATCAATGGTTTGGCGATCCGTTAATGGTGTTGCGTTGTTCATTGTGGTGCAGTCCTCCTACTGACAAGCGTACCGCACCGCACAAAACAAGAAATCTGCTAAGTTGTACGAGAAATTGCTGTATAAAACTAGGAAAAATGACGTATAAAAATTGAATCTAATTGAGTACACTAAACGATAGGTCAGCAAACGATTGCATGTGATTGAACTTTCATCCTACACGCACACCACAAAGAGCAGATCATGAACACATCAAAGAAAATTCTCATTGTCGATAACGAACGGCACATCCGTATCCTGCTAACGCAAGCCTTGCATAAGCTGGAGAAAGTCGGAGTGCAAATTTTTGCCGCTGAAAATGGCCTTGAAGCGCTACGTTTGATCGATATTGAACATCCCGACTTGATCTTTCTTGACCTGATGATGCCCGGTTTGCATGGCTTTGATGTCTGTCGGTTGATAAAATCCGACCCGACCATGAAGCACAGTCATATTATTATTCTGACTGCCCGCAGTCAGTCAGTAGATAAGCAGATGGGCAGCATTTCCGGCGCAGATGAGTATCTGGTCAAGCCCTTCGACCCGATGAAGATCCTCGAACATGCGGGGACGATCCTCGGCTTTAGTACGGTGTAATGGATTTTCACCCACTGCCAACAAATCAACGGCGGGGCCTTTCTTGTGCTCCGCCGTTTTGTTTACCTTGAAATCTCCCGATAAATTGTAGATAGGTTTGTAATATCATCCTAAAGCAAGATAAGCCTATAATGTAAAACATCGTCAAAAATAAAAAGCATGATGTGAAGGCGCTTCACTGCCCATCGTTTGACGGGTAAGTAACCCTACATAGTAACCCCAGAGGATCGCCACAGAACCATGAAATTTGACAAGTTAGCCTTCAGGCTTACCGCTTGTTGTGTTGTGTTCATCTTGTTCCTCTCGATTAACGCCTCTAATAGTTTTTCACTCAAAGCAGCCCAACCAACGATTCGGGTACTATTTATTGGCAACAGTTATACTTTTGTTAACAATATGCCCAAGATTCTGATGAACCTTGCTGCTCAAGAAACCAAGCCTATTGAGGCAGTGAGCATCACCAAAGGTGGCGCGACCCTGAAGCAGCACTGGCTCGAAGGCAAGGCACTTGCCGCGATTCGCTCAGGTACATGGGATTATGTCGTCTTGCAGGAACATAGCACGCTCGGCTCTACGCTGGTTGTAAACAATGTGGCGCAGCTTAATGCTCCCGACGATTTTTATACTTACGCACGGCTGTTCGATCAGGAAATCAAGAAAAGCGGCGCAAAAACGCTGTTTTTCCTAACATGGGCACGTCAGAATTCTCCCCAGAATCAAGCAGTGCTGAACAATACCTATTTGACGATTGCGAATGAACTGCACGATGAAGTCGTCCCGGTAGGAATGGCGTGGGCAGACGCATTGAAGACACGACCCGACTTGATTCTGCATCAAAAAGATATGTCGCATCCTGATCCCGACGGCTCTTATCTGGCAGCCTGCGTCTTCTTTGCCCAGCTCTACCACAAAAGCCCAGTTGGCCTGACGATTGCCCCGTTGAGCACATCAGCCGGATCATTGGCATCGAGCAAACGTGATGCCCTGTTCCTTCAACAGATCGCGTGGCAGGTCGTTGGTCAGCAGGTCAAAAATGTCAATCCGGTGAGTTGAGACTACTTATTAGCCCTATCGAGGAATAGGCGCTCAGGTTTAGCGCCCATGCACTTTATCCGGTTCGATTATATACATCAAACGAGCCTCATTGCTCGTACCACCAAACCCTTGATAGACTGGATTTTTAGTATATTTGTATGATAGGCTATTGATGTGATCGCGAGCACCCTTGCTTTCGTCTCTGATCTCGGCAACATGTCCCATGACTTCGATCCAATGACCGGGATTTTGTGGATCAAGCACAAGAACTGTCACCTTGCTGCCCTGTTTCATGTTGCGTGCTTTTCTGGAAGCTGCTGGACAATTGACCCTGACGTAGGTTCCGTCATAATCGCACCAAACGGGAACGGTGTGTGGCTGTCCATTAGGGTTAATTGTACTAAGCGCACACAGAATTGGGCGCTCGAATAAATCTTGTGTGGAGTCTGGTATTGATACGGTCATGCCTGATTGCCTTTCATGCGATTGATTTAGTCGGAATTGGCAAGACAATGGGATTCTCCCAGCGCCTTAAAGGATTATCGCATAACGTATTGGAAAGGCCGATTTGGAATTTCACATAGTTCATTAAAAAGAAAGATGCCGCCCAATGTAGTATTTTGGACGGCATCTTTCTTTTTATTAGGTTGACTTCGTTATTTAACGGTGATAGTTCCTGACATATCGACTCCACCCGGCCCGCCGTGGAACTGGCAGTAGTACGGGTAAGTTCCCGGCTTGTCGAATTTGACTGGCGCAGAACTGGTGCCGGGGGCGACTACGCCTGTGTCGAACGAGTTGTCATCGGCGGTTGCCGTGTGTTTCTTGGTTCCCTGATTGGCAAACACGACTGATTGACCCGCTGTAATGGTGATGGCCTTGTCAGCGAATTCAAAGTCTTTCATCACCACGGTCACTGTATCGGCAGCGGCGGCAGGGGCAGCAGCGTTCACGGTAGCAGCGGCGGGTGGCGCGGCGGGCGGCGCGGCAGCGCCTGCGCCCTGTAGCGCAGCATCACCGGGCAACAAGGCAATGGTTGCCATTGCCAAGCCTTCGTTGTATGCGATGCCGAGTCCACCTGAGCCTTTGGTCGGCGAAACACCGCCCGACGCATCGGGGTTGCCCTTGACCACAGTCGCATTCAACTTGGTGATCTGATCGGCGATTGGTTTGATCTCAGCAACTGTCTTCTTTGTCGCCGCGTCAAGCACTAGCTTCTGGATCTGCGACAGCGTGGTGGAGGCATTCGCCGCTGTAATCTTGACGTGATTAGCCTTCACTTTGATATTGTTTGTTGCGTCGGGTTGCTTGGCAGCAAGATCGGCGTGCTGTACGGCAGTGGACAAATAGGTGAAGATGCCGAAGCCATCACCGGGCGGGATCACCGCCAACTTGCCATCGCCATTCAGGTCTTTCGCGCCATTGTTGCCCGTCATTAGATTGTGGATGTGTTCCATATGGAGTTTGGCAAGCGCCACATTGTTCTTCGCCAGCGCATCATTCATGAAGGCAACGTGTTGAGTCAACACCGCTTCTTGCTCAAACGCGCCAATGACCAACCCAATTTTATCTGGGGTATCTGGGAATGATCCCATTACATGACGGACATGGATGTCGGCTTTCGGTGGGATAGCTCCACTGTAAACGACGGGGCCAGCGGTCGCCAAATCCTCGCCCTGAAGCGTGACCAGTGCGGTATTGTATAGGTTGATCAGGTTCGTACCTTTTGGATCGGCAAAGCTCACTGAGCCTGTACCGTCGGCTTTGATGTCCAGCTTGCCCAAACTAAAGGGCGTTCCCTTGCCATCTGCCAACCAGATTTCGTACTGTTTGCCTTCTTCAGGCAGCGGAATATTGCTAACCGTGACCGTAACCGAGTCGGCATGAGCGTTCTTAGCTTTGTCGGCAAAAGCTACTGTCCCGACTGGGGCAGCAGCGGCAGGTGCAGCGGCAGGCGCTTGCGTGGCGGCAGGAGCGCCGGCATCCGCTGCGACGGTAATCGTCCCCGCCATATCGACACCACCCGGCCCACCATGAAATTGGCAGTAGTAGGCATAAGTTCCCGGTTTGTCGAACTTGATGGGCTGTGAAGCAGCATTGGGCGCAACTACAGCCGTATCAAAAGATCCATCATCGGCAGTCGCAGTGTGTTTCTTCGTCCCTGTATTATTCCAAGTGACGCTATCGCCGACATGCACCGTAATGTCCTTCGGCGCAAACTCAAAATCTTTCATCGTCACAGTGATATTTTCGGCTTGGCGCGGTGTGGCAGTGCTGCGGCTGGTGGAAAGCAGCGCAGCGCCTATGCCTATAACAAGCAAGGCAATCAGATAGATCGAACGTTTCGTAACTCTCATCGCGATAATCTCTCCCTGTCAAATAAATGGACACTTAACCGGAGCGTCGTTGTGACGCTCCGATAAAGAAACTAGGGTATTTAGGGTGTCAGTTTGCTGCTGGGAACGTTAAGGGCTACTGCCGCACTGACCATTTTAGTCACATCGGCGTTTAGCTTAGTTACTGCATCATCAAGCAGCGGCTCTGCTTTACGGGCATCGACCAATGTCTTGGCATCTAGAACGGCCTGCGCTTGCAGCTTGACATTTTGCAAATCTTTCACTGCGTCGCGTCCGCCAGTCTGTATATCGACTGGCAAGCCGTCGGCTTCATTCACGCCGAAGATGTACTTCCGCAGGCCATAAGCATCGCCGGGTTGGTTGATCTTGCCGTCCTGATCGAGATCCGCGCCTTTGTCGCCTTCTATCGTGTTGACAAGGGCTTCGGCGGCGGCTTGTGCGTCTTCATAGTGCGCTTGCTTGAGTGCATCAGTCAGTGCGGCGGACTGTTTGGCAACAATCGCCATCTGGCTCTGTGCGCCGACGAGGTACGGGGTTTTGTTGGGAGTGTCGTCGGCACTGATGACCAATGGCTGCATAGCTGTTACCAACTTCGGATCGAGGGCTGCCCCGCCACCAACATTGGGAGTTGCCGCGCTACTACCCACATTGGGAGTCGCGACATTGCCGCCGCTGACGTTGGGCGTTGCCGCCGCACCGCCACTGCCACCCACATGAACAACCATCGACATGTCCTTACCGCCTTTATCACCATGATTGGCGCAATACAGCGGGACATCGCCTGCTTTGATGAAGGTAAACTCGAAGATCGCACCAGCCTTCAACTGCCCACTGTCGAAGCTGTCATCGTCAGCGGTGACAGTATGCTTATGCGCGCCCTTGTTTACGAAACGAACCAACGTGCCAACGGGGACATTGAGCGACTTGGGCGCGAATTCGTCATCATTGAGCGTAACAATGACTGCTTCAGCAGCGCTGCTGGCATTCGTTGTAGCGGCGGGGGCAGCAGCGTTTACCGTTGCAGCACTACTACTAACATTCGGTGTGGCAACATTGCCACCACCCACATTGGGAGTCGCGACATTGCCGCCGCCACCCACATGGACAACCATCGACATCCCCTGACCGCCTTTATCACCATGATTGGCGCAATACAGCGGGACATCGCCTGCTTTGGTAAAGGTAAACTCGAAGGTCGCACCAGCCTTCAACTGCCCACTGTCGAAGCTGTCATCGTCTGCTGTGACAGTGTGCTTATGCACGCCTTTGTTTACGAAACGCACCAACGTACCCACAGGAACATTGAGCGACTTGGGCGCGAATTCGTCATCATTGAGCGTAACAATGACTGCCTCAGCAGCGCTGCTGGCATTGGTCGTGGCGGGAGGGGCGGCGGCGTTTACCGTAGCGACACTTGTAGCCGCTGCGACGGGGGTATTCGCTTCCGCAATAGCTGCACCTTCTACGTGGAGTACAGCGGACATCCCCGATCCGCCAGCCGCGCCGTGAAAGTCGCAGTAATACTTCACATCGCCCGGTTTATTAAAGGTAAACTCGAAGGTTGCACCCGGTTTCAGCGAACCACTGTCAAAGCTGCCATCGTCAGCCGCGACGGTATGTGGCTTGGTATCGGCGTTGATAAACTGAACCTTCGTACCTGTCGTGATCTTGAGATCGACGGGATCGAATTTGTTGCCGCTAACCATGCGAATGACGGTTGTACCAGCAGCGACATTTGCTGGGGGAACGGCCTCAGCACTAGCGAGAAATCCCTTATTGATCACCGCCCATGTCAACGCGCCCAAAACTGCCGTCAATAGCCAGAGTGCCAGAGTCGTTCGCATATAGATCTTGATGTTCTTGACCTTGAACCAGTCTGGTAGCTGGTTCTCGAACCACATGCGAATGACCAGATAGGTCGCGATAATCTGTGCGATAAGTCCGGGAATGAGATGGAGAGTCGGAATAAGGACAGCCGGAAAGCCGATGTTTTGTGGGAGTTGCGTAACCACATCCCGTCGGTAGGTTACTAACATAACCCCGATGATCAGCGCCCAGTTGACGAGGGTGATCGTGGTCATGGTCAGTTTGTGGTACGGCTCGAACATCTTGCGGCGGGCAAACACAAAACCCACCAACATTGCTGGAACGATAAGGACTATATAGGCCAATAAAACGAGATCAGATGTGGTCATGTGTGCCGTTTCGCGCTCCCTGATGAAGAATTAGACAGTTACAAGTACAAACCAGTGGAATGGGTTGCCTTCCACTGGTTTGGTGTTGTTTTGAAGGTGAGCCAGTATTAGGTGAACAATGTTAAGGGTACGATGCGATTTGGCACAATGGGTACTACTATGAGTAATGCAATATCCAGCGATGAGGCGGCAAAATCATCGAAGAGGTTTCTAAATTGAATCCGTTATCCCCACCTTACGCTTGATTTACGTATGCTAACACAAGAATATATTCTGAGCCAACACCCACGAGCAATCCAAACCACAGTTGAGCAGAGCTTTAACACGACTTGAACAGGATGTTTATAGGTTAATAACACAGTTCACCCTAATCCTTAAATCAGGTTTTGTATGCTCCTACGCGGGTTCGTTGCGAAAAAACGAATCGTATCCAGATCATTTAAGTAAAGGGGAACCATGAAAAAGAGACTTCTTATCGCCAGTTTGTTGCTGCTCCTCGCTGTCAAAGTATCTACCGTCCGTGCCGACGGCCCCGCTTTCCCAGAATTCCCGAAGGACAATCCATACGCTGCTTTTATCAATAGCCGGGGCTTCGCCATCGAAAAAGGCGCGACTGCTGAGTGGCGCAAGATGGAAGGTGTCGCCCTTGACACCAAGAACAAGCACGTCTATTTCGCTATCACCGCCATTGCCAAAGGCATGTCGGACGATAAAGGCGATTTGAAGATGAAAGAGAACCTGTGCGGCGCGGTCATGATGGGTCAACTGGACGACAGCTACAATATTTCGTCCTTAACTGCCGTCGTGATAGGCGGACCGTATGATAAGACCAACAAAGATTATGCTTGCAGTGCCGACTCTATCGCCAACCCCGATAATTTGTTTGTCGATCCCAAAGGCAACCTCTGGATCGGTGAAGACACTGACTATCACCACAACCAGATGCTGTGGATGTGGGATGGCAAGGAACTGAAGCGTTTTGCAACCTTGCCCGAAGGCGCGGAATCTACTGGGCTGCGGGTCGAGGCCAATGGAACGGTTTTTTCCAATATCCAGCACCCCAACGCTACCAACGTTTATCCCTTCAATCGTGGCGTAGTAGGGGTAGTCACCGACTTCAAAGCGGGCGACGACTTCAAGGCAGTGCCCGTTCCCACTGGCGACGCAATGAAGCAGATGACCCTTGCCGCTGGTAACTATCAAGTGTTGGGCCGCACAGGCGAAGCCATCCCCGGCGCATTGGCGAACGCGACGTTTGGTCAGATTATGAACGCCAATGGCACACTGCAAGGCTATTGCAACAACCCCGACGGCAACATGTTCCTGCCCACCAACGCGGCGGGTAGTGAAGGCTATCTGTACACTAACTGGGAATGCACGCCCGGTGCCGAAAGCAAACTATATATCAAGCAGGGCAGCGACGGTAAGTGGAGCACTATTGAAGGCCAGCCCGTCGATATGTTGAGGGTGGGCGGCAATTGGAACAATTGCAATGCCAGTGTTACCCCTTGGAACACCGGACTGACCAGTGAAGAATATCCCGCCGATGTACAGGACGAATGGGACGGCGGTTGGGTTCCGGTAGCCGACCAGATGTCAGCCGTACTTGGACATGCCGCCAACCCCTATAACTATGGTTACATGGTCGAACTAACCCCCGCTGGTGGTGAGTCCGACGGCATTGGAACCATTGTCACCAAGCATTATGCGATGGGGCGCTTTAGCCACGAGAATGCTGACATCATGCCTGATCAGAAGACTGCCTATTTCGGTGACGACGGTACAGACCGTGTGCTGTACAAATTTGTTGCCGACAAAGAAGGCGACCTGAGCGCAGGTACACTGTTCGCCGCAAAGGTGACTCAGGACGGAGAGAAGCTCAACCTTGAGTGGATCAAGCTGGGCAGCGGCAATGATACCGACATCGCCAAAGCCGTTGAGGATCTGGCTCCCAAGAAATAAGGAGCACAAACATCAAAATAGAGGCTGGTTTACCCTAGCCGGTCCCTTAAATCCCCTCTCTCATAAATCGAGAGAGGGGATTTTTATTTACGCAATAATCTAGCCAAGTTGCTGCTGCAAGCGATAAACGGTAATGTAGTGGCCTTCAGGATCTCTGGCGAGAAAAGCACGACCAAACGGCATATCAGCCGGATCATCGACTATTTCGACTCCGTGCGCTTTCCACTTCTCCCAAGTTCCCTCCACATCTTCTACTTCCAAGCCAAGTTCAAAGCTGCCCGGCTGCGAGGTTGGGTTTTTGACCACCTTTATGTCTTCGAGCGCAATGAGCGTACCTTCGCTCGGACGAAATACGATGAAATGTTCATCGCTTTGTTCTTGAACGATTGGCAAGCCAACCACATTTTCGTAGAATGCGCGGGTTTTCTCAATATCGCGAACATACAGCATCATAATTCCGAATTTCACTGCTAGCTCCCTTTTCTGGTAGGACATTTGCCCTCACTGAGTTATGGGATTCAGTGTAGCAAGGGTGAGTGACAACCCTATGTCAGTAGCAAAAAGGCAAGTGACGTAAACAACTTTGCAACAGCCCTGAATGTGAAATTTGCTAGTATCTCAATGAACTACACCCGCCGCTTGCGGCGGGGTATCAAGTCAGTCGAACAGCCGAGGCTGTTCGACATGGAGTCGAGCATAGTCTTGTTGGCATCCTTGGTTTCTAAGGTAATGTGCAAGGGTAGTTTCGGTGGCATGTTGACCAACTGTGCTGACCTAGTCGCCATCGCTCCAGAACTCGCCGCCCCACAGTTTTTTCTTTACGCTGGGGACGCGAGCAAAGATTTCACGCGCAGGAATACTCTTGATGGTGCGCACGATTTTGGCAGGGCGATAGCTAGCTACGGAGTGTACGAGCAAATGCACGTGATTTAGCCAAGGAGAATCCCGGACTGGGCTACGAAAAACTCCAGGGTGAACTAGGAAAGCTGGGGTTACACCAGCACCCAGCCCGAGGCTCTTTAAAAGGCAAGCGTTATCAAGCCAGTTTGAAGGAAGATTTCAATACACAGGTGAGGAATTCTTCCTTCAAACTCATGCGTTAGCCCTTCCCTCGCCCCCTCTCCGAATTCAGAGAGGGGATCAAGCGATTTTGGAAGTCCCTCTCTACGACGTGGAGAGGGATTTAGGGTGAGGATAATTTTGATGCGTTCGCCCTGAAACAAAGGTCGCAGTAGGCAAGACTTCGGTTCGTGGTAGACTATTAATATTCGGCACAGCACCACTACATGATCTTGAAAGGTGGTGTCGATGTGATGGTAAATGGGGGTCTTTATGACCGATGAACAGCACGACTCATTAAAGCGTACTAAAGCCATTGACGACTTCTTGAAAGCCGTCTATTTCTTACAGCGCCAAACCGATCGTGTCTCGACGACTGATCTGGCACAAACGCTGCAAATTACCGCGCCATCGGTGACTGATATGGTCAAACGGCTGGCAGGGATTGAAGACGATAAGGACAAGGACAAAGATAAAGATAAAAAGCCGAAGCACGATCATGAGGAACACAGGGAAGAACACAAGATCGCTGTCCCGCTGCTAGAATACAAGCGGTATAGCGGGGTGCGTCTCAGTCCCGCTGGGGAGAAGATCGCGCTTGAAGTGATTCGACACCACCGCTTGATCGAATTGTATCTGGTACAAGCGCTTGGTTATTCCTGGGACGAAGTTCACGAGGAAGCGGATCGGCTCGAACACCATATCTCGGAAAAGCTCGAAGCACGGATTGCGGCGGCACTAGGCAACCCGAAGATCGATCCACACGGCGATCCTATCCCGGCGCTAGACGGTACGATCCTGCCACGGACGCTGATCAGCCTCGCCGATCTCACCGTAGGCCAAGAGGCGGTAGTCAGCCAGATCGTTGACCAGAGTGCCGATGTACTGCGCTTCCTCTCCGATTTGGGGCTTACCCCCGGCACAGGAATCACGCTTTCCCAGCGTTCTCCACTTAACGATATGGTAAGTATCAAGCTAGGCGAGAAGGTACACACCATCAGTATGCAAGTGGCCCAGATGGTTTTGGTCACGCCGCAGAACCGCTAATCGTGCTTGAATCTTCCACCGCATTCGCCCCTAACCGATTACATCAGCCCTTCCATAGAGACTGCTTTTGCGCCGCTGTTATTCATGGATTCAAAGCAAGGTAAGTCGTAATCGCAAACTCACGTTAAAATAGCGAATTATCTTTACCGCTACAGGTTACGTTTGTAAGCATCCCCACGCCAAAAGGCGGGGGCTTTAACTAGCCCAATGCTTACCAGCCTCAGCTCCGGTGAGGAGCTACGTTATGGGCGAATACATAGGCACTTCGGAATGCTGCTCCAGTTCCGAACCCTGCGGGACACGCTTAACCAGGACGACGGGAGAAAGCCAGTGGCGTGTCCATCAAACCGCTCGATAACGTTGGCGAGGAGACCCTTACCCGCGCAAGCGGAGACCCAGAAAGGTAACTTCTGAATGCAGTATGTTTTCGTACTCGATAAGAACAAACAACCCCTCATGCCATGTCAGCCCGCACGCGCCAGAGAATTGTTGAAGGCAAGGAAAGCGGCGATGTATCGACGTTATCCCTTCACGATCATTTTGAGAGAACGGGCAGGTGGCGACACGCAGCCCATCGAGGTGAAACTCGACCCTGGCAGCCAGACGACGGGGGTGGCGGTGGTGGTGGAAGGGCAACGCGGCAAGCGGGTAGTGTGGGTTAGCGAGATCAGCCATCGTGGCGAGGAGGTCAAAGATCATTTGGACGCACGGCGTGCCCAACGGCACAGTCGGCGCGCTCGACACACGCGCTATCGGGCGGCACGGTTCCGCAATCGACGACGCGGCAAGGGCTGGTTACCGCCATCGCTGCTCAGTCGCGTGCAAAATGACATCACATGGGTGCAGCGGTTGAGCCGCTGGTGTCCAGCGAACGGTATAAGTATGGAATTGGTCAAGTTCGACACCCAGCTCATGCAAAATCCTGAAATCAGCGGTGTAGAGTACCAGCAAGGGACATGGGCAGGCTACGAAGTGCGCGAGTATCTACTGGACAAATGGAGGCGGCGGTGCGCCTACTGCGGCAAGACAGATACACCGCTGGAAGTCGAACACATCCTCCCCAAAGCACGCGGCGGAACCAATCGCGTGAGCAATCTGACATTGGCTTGTCACGATTGTAATCAGCGCAAGGGGACACAAACGGCGGCTGAGTTTGGGCATCCGCAGGTACAGGCACACGCCAAACTTCCGCTCAAGGACGCAGCGGCAGTCAACACCACCCGCTGGGCGCTGCATGGTCAGTTGTGCGAAACTGGCTTGCCTGTCGAAGTCGGCACGGGTGGACGGACAAAATTTAACCGTATCACGCAGGGTTACGCCAAAGCCCATTGGATCGATGCCGCCTGTGTGGGACTCAGTGGTGCAGCGGTGTACATTGCGCCAACGCATTTCCCATTACTCATCAAAGCCACTGGACGCGGTTCCCGGCAGATGTGTCGGGTCGATCAGTTCGGTTTCCCGCGGACCGCCGCCAAAGCTGCCCGTCGCGTTCATGGTTTCCAAACGGGCGACCTCGTGCGGGCTGTCGTCCCGTCCGGTAAAAAGGTGGGGACGCATCAGGGGCGTGTCGCCGTGCGGACTTCGGGAAGTTTCAACATCACGACCCGCCTTGGCACTGTACAAGGCATCAGTCATCGTCATTGCGCCCTCGTCCAGCGCGTCGATGGTTATACCTATTCAACTTGTCAGAAAGGAGTACGGCGCATTCCTCCCCAGATCTAAAGATCCGGGTTTCCTGCGCTAATTTTGATGAGCGATTTTCCTGATAATCCTGCTGATGACGACTATCCAGATGAGCTTCCGCTTGACGAACCCGCTACGCCTGAGGAGGCTACGCCGCCGTCACCGAGCGCTGCGCCACCACGCGGCGCACGCCGTCCATTGCCGACGGATGAACTGCCACCGATCTATTCACGGCCTGCCCTTTCGCGCCGACAGGAGGTTCGCCCACAGCCAGCCCAAGATCGAGTCAAGCGCACTGGTACAGCCCCCACTCCTCGCGTCACGCCAGCGGCCTATCCTGAGGCGAGTTCCGCACGCAGCAAACGTGGCAAGGAAAAACCGCCGCGTCCGGCTCGCCAGCCGCGTGACCGGGCAGGCAATGGGTTGTACTTGCCATGGTGGTCGCTGGTCGTCATGTTGGCGTTTGTGGGGTGCGCCGCCGTTGGAGCGTTGCTAGTCGTGAGCACACTGGAAGGCAATACGGGAGTAGGTGGGCAAACGCCGATTGTGATTGTTATTACATCGACCTTTACCGTGGGGCCGCCGGCCAGTCCAACGGTACTACCTCAACGGGCCACCTTGACCGCTACCGCGCCGCTGCCGACTATCCCCGCCACACTCACACTGCCGCCGGGCAACTTTGCCATTGGTGACACAGTGCTAGTCGTGGGTGTTGGTGACAGCGGTTTGAACGTTCGGTCTGCGCCGGGTACAGACGCGAATGTCAAGTTCCGCGCCCGCGATGGTGAAACGTATATCCTCAAGGATGGGCCACAAACTGCCAGCAACGATGAGTGGTGGCTGATTCAGGATCAACTTGATCAGAATAAGGGCGGTTGGGCCTCACGCCGCTTCCTGACCGTACAAACGGGAACGGTAATTCCTGCTGCTACTACACCGTAAAGTTATGGACGGCATTGGCAAACCATAGTTCGGGCATAAGGGGAAATTACACAACGGTGAACACGCGAACCAGACATAGATTCCCCCCCATAGATCATGTCGCTCATGGAGTCTATATTAGCGGAGCACGAGCGATCTATGAGGCGGCGACTTTACGCAACATGGGATTAACCCATGTGTTGAAGTTATACGAAGATGCGCCGTTCTGGCCCGACGATTTTACGGTTTGCGACAATGCCCTACCCGATGGCGTATTTCTGAACCTTGAACAGTTGGAGCGTGGAGTCGCTTTTGTCAAAGAACAGGTTGACTCGGACAAGACTGTGTTAGTCCAGTGTGGGGCAGGCATCAGCCGATCTTCGACGTTTGTGTTGGCCTATCTCGTGGATCGCGGCTACGATTTGCCAGAGGCATGGGAACTGCTCAAAGCACAACATGAGCAAGCCAATCCGCATCCTGAACTATGGAGATCGTTAATCAGCCATTACGATCTGCCCTACACATTGGACGATATTGCTGACTGGATGGAGTAATACAGCAGTCTCCTAAAACAATCGTGCAAGAACAAAGAAGCAGTCAGTGTTTGGCACACAAACATAAAACAAATTCTAAGCCCAACTTTGAACAGTATGGTTTAGAGATGAGAGAGAATTACCCGGATTAAACAGGTCGATTCAATAGATCGCGATTTTGAACTGCGGTCTTGAATGATTAATCGCTAACGCTGCGTAGCGATAGATTGGTACGTTTGGCTAGCTTGTATCTAACTGCATTTCAGGATATTTTTGTGGAATACAAGCGTTGAAGGGTGGATTTTTCTATGGCGACACTGAATCCGAATCTGATTTCAAAGGACATGACGGCAGCCCTCAACAGCGCTGTAGAAATCGTCAAGTCTTACAATAAGCGGTTGCTCTACCCCGAAGCCGTCCTGCTGGCGATGATCCGCAGCAAGGATACAGCGGCGCGGCGCATCCTCGATTATTACAAAGCGCAGCGCGGTATGGATCTGGATCGGCTGGAGCGTTCGGTCAAGATGGCTGTCGAAACGCGCCGTGATGTCGATGGCGATCTGCTGTTTTTGGCAGCCAATGGCGATAAGGTTCCCTTGAGCCGCCAGATGATCATCGCACTAGACGAGGCACTGAGTGTCGCACAGGCGGGCAACGAAGTCTATGTCGATACCGATCACATGCTGGCGGTGATGGCAGAGAGCAAAATCAGTACAGGCGGGCTGCTGCGTCCATTCGGGATTACGCCAAGCGCCATGACCGAACTGATGGCAGATAAGGTCGTTGCCAAAGCCAATGCCACGACAACAACGGATATGGTCGCCAACGCGAAAAAAGGCGAGATGCAAGCCGTCTACTTTCGCGATGGACTGCTGCGCGATCTGGTCAATATGCTGTCGCAGAAGGTCAACCGCAACGTGATTCTGATCGGCCCGGATGGTGTAGGCAAGCGGACGCTGATCTACAGTTTGGGGCTGCTGATGGCACAGGGCAAAGGCCCAGTCGGGCTAACCAAACTCGTCACTGTCGAGGAACCCGCCCTGCTGGATAATCCGGTGCAGGCGGTTGTTAGCGGGTTGAATCAGGCCAAAGGCGGCATTCTATTTATCCCGCACATTGAGCGTTTTTTCGGTGGGCCGCTTAAGGCCGAATTTGCCAAAGCGACAGCGAATATTCAGAAAGCGCTGCTAGACGACAGTACTGTGATTATCGGCACAGCCACACAGTCGGACTATGATGAGCGCGTGGCCAACGCCAGCGGCGTTGCCGACCATGTGCAAACCCTGAAAGTGCCGGAGCCAGATGAAGCCGAAGCGACGAACATTATCAAAGTCATGGCTCCGCATATCGCCGCCGATTACAAGGTGACGATTACCGACGATGCGATCAAGACGGCAGTGCAGCTTGCCAAACGCTACATGAGTCCCGGTACGCCGCTGCCACGCAGTGCCGAACATCTGCTGCATCGTGCCGCCGCGATGATCAACGTTAGCCAGCAAGGCGAAGGCGGCGGCGATGCCGTCCTTGACGCGGAAGATGTGACCTTAGCGGCGGCGCAGATCACCGGAATTCCGGTAGCGAAATTGGGACAGGACGAACGCACCCGCTACGCCAGCATGGTCGAGCATATCCACGAGCGCATCATTGGGCAGGACGAAGCGGTGCTAGCCGTCAGTCGGGCGGTCAAAACGGCACGAGTCGGCTTTAAAGATCCTAAGCGTCCGATTGGTAGCTTCCTGTTTTTGGGGCCAACGGGCGTGGGCAAAACCGAACTAGCCAAAGCACTGGCAGAATTTCTATTTGGCAGCGAAGAAGCCTTGCTCGAAATCGACATGAGCGAGTATATGGACGAAGGCAGCATCAATAAGCTGATCGGCGCACCTCCCGGCTATATCGGTTACGAGGGCGGCGGACAGTTAACGGATCGCGTGCGCCAGCAGCCGTATATCGTCGTGCTGTTCGATGAGGTCGAGAAGGCCAGCCAGCGCATTATGGATGTGTTGCTACAGGTGCTTGAGGCGGGTCGCCTGACCGACGGGCAAGGCCGCGTGGCTCAGTTCAGCGAAAGCTTGATCATCCTGACCAGCAATCTCGGCTCGGAGCATCTACAGGAGACGACCATTACCGATCAGGATCGCGACGGGGTGATGGACGATGTGCGCGATTTCTTCCGCCCCGAATTCCTGAATCGTCTGGATGAGATCGTCATCTTTCATCCGTTGGGCGAACCCGAACTGCGCGCTATTTTGGAAATGCTGCTCAAAAAAGAAGTCAAGATGGCGCAGGATCGCGGCCTAAACCTCGTCTTTACCGAAGCCGCTAAAGCGTGGATGATGACGCAGAACGATCATCCTGAGTGGGGAGCGCGACCCTTACGCCGGATTATCGCCCGTTCGGTGCGCGAACCGCTGGCAGACTACCTGCTGACAGCAAACCCCGCCGCCGGGACAACCGTTAGCATTGACGCGGAACCGGGAGCCAGTTCGCTCAAGTTTTCTACAGGCGAAGCGCAAAAAGTATAGTAAGCGGCGCTGCCTGAAAAAGCCTCAGCATAATTATCCGAGAAACGACAAGGGCGCTCCCGCGATGGCAGCGCCCTTGTAACGTTATGAGTGTGGCGCGACGGTTAGTTCGGTTGCACCGTCGCGACTGCCGTTTGTGCCGTGACGACAACGGGCGGTGTAGGAGTCGTCGTGTTCGGTGCAAGTGCCGTCAATGTCCCCGGTGCAGATGTCCACGTCGGCGGAATAGGCGTGAGGGTTGGAATGTTTGGTAGTAGGATGTTGGTATACACGTCTTGGAGAATTGCAGTTAACTGATCATCAGTCAGCGGGACGCGGGTAGGCAATTCCTGATCTGGAGACGGGTCGTTAGTATCAATAGAGACATACATATTTCGGAACCGCATTATCGCCTTTTGGTCTCTATGTTGTCCATTGATCATGGCTTGTTCACCAACAGCAACAGTTTTCCCATTAAGACGCTCTGCATCAGCACTGTAGAGCATATACGAAGATTGAGCACTCGAAAAGAAATTTAGTCCTATACCATACTCTGTACCGTCGCTGTTTTTGAATGAAAAGGTAACGGTTCCACTTGGCTCAAACGGTTGGTTTGGATTAATGGTTACAGGGAATCCGCCAATGGTTTTAGGTGCATTATCGAAGATTTTCCTGATATAACCCGGATCTATCCCTAACAGAATACCAGAAGGAGTAATCGTTGGGCCATCCCAAGGTGTTCTAGTTGGTCTGAGGCCAGAGGGTGTCGCCCTGAACTGCGCGACATAGGTTTGTGTTATTGGCGGCAAGGCTGTCCATGTCGGCGGGATGGGCGTGATAGTGGGTACAGATGGCACAAGCATTTGCGTATAGATGTCAGTCAAGGCTGCAATTAATTGGTTATTGGTAGGTGGAATAGGGGTAGGATACTTAGGGTCGAGTATCGGACTCCCCTTCACTATTTCTACGAGCATGTTCCGATAGCGTAACGCCGCTATGAAATATGCAGCTTGCCCATCAACAACAGCTTCATCGCCGAGGTTAACTACTTGAGGGCGATCCATATAGCTTTTGTCGATTGCTAAGGTGAAGAGGGCAGCTTGTGAATTAAGTAAAACTGAAACTTGCCTACCATACTCAGTACCATCTGCGGCTTTTATGGCAAACTGCACGGGTGAGTCGAAGCTTGGATCACCGAGTATAAGCGAGAAAGAACCTGCTTTTGCGGGTAGATTCTTGAAGTATTCTTTCAAGAAATCACGAGTGCGTCCAAAGTAAGGGCCAGAGGGTGTAATCGTAGGGCCACTCCAAGGCGTAAGGGTTGGCCTCAGCCCAGAAGGTGTCTCAGTAGGCGATGGGGCTGCATTAGAAAAACTCGTAATCGTCAAACCGAAGAACCCCACTAAGACTAGTGCTACATTTATGACGACTTGCCTGTGAAACGTTTTCAATGGATCACCTCTTTATTGTTGACTGCATACAGATACAACATCGAAAAAATAGAGTTACAGATTGAGTTGAATTGTTTACAGGAATGCTATATCCGCTTTTATCGTCTGACACAGGATGTGTAATGCCCTATTGATCGAGGTTGCTGAGTAAGATATAGGCAGACAGATTGGAATTATTGTCAGGAACGCGCAGAGGATCGCCAGAAAAATTGTTCGCGTGGGGCAACAAATAGGGGCGGTCAGTCAGCCCGACGTAAAAGCGTCGGGCTGGACTAACAGAGTTGAGCGTGTTTTGGATAATGTACTGAATTACTGAGTCGCTGCCATCGTTGCGGCTGGCGTTTCAACGGTAGCAGTGGTTGTCCCGGCGACGGCTGAGGTCGTATCGACAGGCTTTGCGCCAAGTGTGACTTCTACATCGACTTGCGTTCCCTTGCGCTCTACGGTCAGCGTGACCTTATCGCCCGGTTGACGCGATTCGATCTCGCGGCGCAGGATAGCGACACTGGGAACCGCGACACCGTTCAGGGCAACCACCACGTCATCGCCTTGCAGCGTCGATTTGCTGGCTGGCCCACCTGCCACAACTTCCAGAATCCGCGATCCGCAGGCTTCCACTTGCTCGGCTTTCACACCCAGATAGGCAGGCGTTGGGTTGGCGGTGGCTGCCATGGTCGCGGCCTGCGCCAAAGTGGCATCGGCAGGCACAACCGCTGTCGCCGCCATCTCTGCTGTTGCCGCCGAATCGGTTGCCGAAGTATCCGCAGCAGTAGCTACTGGGGCAGGGCAAGGCGGATAGGTTGTGGCGGAAGCACTTACGACGGCTGTGGTAGCAGCCATTGTGGAAACCATGCTGGCTTCTGCTGTGGCTGCCATTGCAGGTGCTTCGGTTGCTGCCATTGTTGGGGCATCCGTGCTTTGGATAGCACTGTCTGCAAACACATTTTGTCGATTAACCGTGCCTAATGCCAGAAATCCAATCACCAATAGAAAGCCAGCCAACTTTGCCAGAGTAGAAAATGAACGCATCTTTTTTTTCTCCACCTTACGCGACAGAACGAATGCTTGTTACATCTGGAACTAACCAGCAAACATTATGCCATAAGCGTTGCGTGTGTCAAAGTCATTTGGTAGGTTTGGTGGGCAACGCATCAAAGTTTGTAGGCTCAGGTATCTTGTGAATATTGTCGAACAATTGTGTTCTGCTATTACGTTAGTCGATAACTCATTTGCCAATAAAGGATAAAGGTCTTGCCAATAAGCGGTAAAAGTGATTGCGTCCACTGCAAAATACTCCTACACTGGCAATACTTCTATTTCTCTGTTGTTTTAAATTCATGAGGTTTTCATATGTATCGACAACGTGGTAAGCAGTATCGTATATTTATCATTTTTCTTTCGATGACCATATTATTGGCGCTGAACAACACCGCCACCTTTGGACAAGGCGGAACCCCTGTTCCCCCCAAACTTAACCCCGCGGACCACCCCGATCCGGTTATACCAGCGGCGGTCGCTCGTCCGAAGGTTTCATCGTCCAGTCCCGCGATCAATGCGAGTGTGCCGCAGCAATCTGACCAAATGAGCGTGGTTCCATCCAGCAGCAAAGGCGGCAACACTGGCCCACTCATTGCCTCACCAGTGGACGCACGGCGCAGCAATCATTTCCTGTCGCTTATCGCGGCTTACTCTACTGTCGTTGACCCGTGGATAATGACGACTGACAGCAGTGGCAATATCTTCGTCGCTGATACTAATCTGCAAGTGGTCAAGAAATTAAGCCCCACTGGGACACTCATTCAGACTTATGGCACCTCTGGTGTCACGGGGACAGGTCCCGGCCTGTTTAGTGGCCCATCAGGTATCGCCCTTGTCGGTACCGATGTCTTCATTGGCGACTATTTTAACGGTCGTATCCAGCGTTTCAACATCAGCACAGGGGCGTTTGTCAGCCAGTTTGGGATGGCAGGGTCAGGAACGAATCAGCTAAATTTTCCTGCTCAAATGGCCTATGACCCATTCAACGGGTTTCTGTATGTGGCTGAATTGGGCAATGCTCGTGTCCATATCTTCAACACGTCCGGGGTGAGCCAAGGCACCTTTGGCATGTCTGGTACAGGGACGGGTCAATTCACCCAACCATTTGGTCTGGTAATCGACCCGCTAGGTTACCTCTATGTCGGCGAATTCGGCGGCAATCGGGTTCAAAAGTTTACGTCAAACGGAACGTACATTCGCAGCATTGGCAGCAGCGGGGGTGGCAATGGACAGTTCGCTAATCCACAAGGGCTAGCGATGGATCGGGCGGGCTTCCTGTATGTCGCCGATCGAAGCAATGTTCGCGTGCAGAAGTTTGACTGGAAAGGCGGTTATGTTGGCCAGTATGGTACGAATGGCCCCACTTGCACCGTCTCGTTTATAAACTGCCGAGGCTTCTTTAACACGCCCGTCGGCGTTACGGTGAGCAACGTCGCCAACGCCCAACCCATTCTCTACGTAGCCGACTTCGGCAACAACACATTGCAAGCCTTCGAGACTTCGTTGCAACCTCTTAGCCATCCTTTCGAGGCCAAGTGGGGGACTCTGGGCACTGGGGCAGGTCAATTTAGCTCGCCGAAAGGGACTGCGGTAGATAGTGCGGGAAATGTTTATGTAACCGATGCTAGTAACAACCGCGTTCAGAAATTTGACAAATATGGCACATTTATCCGGCAGTGGGGCAGCACTGGGAATGGGGTTGGGGAGTTTAGCAATCCGTTTGGCATCGCGGTTAATAGTGCAAACAACGTCTTTGTGGTTGATGCCAATAATGACCGTATCCAAGTGTTCGATACTAACGGGGCGTTTATTCGGCAGTGGGGCAGCACAGGGACAGGCAATGGGTTCTTTTCTTCGCCAAGATTTGTCGCGGTAGACAGTAACTATGTGTATGTCACAGAGTACGGTAATGACCGCGTTCAGAAGTTCAACTTTGTGGGTAGTTTTATCCTTAAATGGGGGACACCTGGTAATGCACTTGGACAATTGAGCGGCCCCGAAGGAATCGCCATCGACACGAATCGGCAATTTGCCTATGTCTCGGAATTTGGGAACAATCGCGTCCAGATTTTTACCGTCTTCGGTGATCCGGTTAGCATAGTCACTGCGTCAACAACCGGGCCGGGTGCCTTAATAGAGGCCTATGGCTTGACTATCGATCAACACGGTAGTGTCTACGTATCAGATAGGTTTGCTGGTCGCATTGTGCAGTTCAGTGACAATGGTCAGTACATTGGCGCGTTTGGCAGCACCGGCAGCGGCGATGGGCAGCTCACTAGTGCATATTCCCTTACCATAGACCGAAGCACCGGGCAGATGTTTGTAGCAGATACATCCAACAACCGTATTCAGCGCTTCGGGTCAACGGTTCCCAAGAATGATACGGTGGGCGTGTGGCGGCCTTCGACCCGCAGCTTCTACATGCGGAACTCCAACACCACTGGGGTCGCGGACATCAGCGTCGATACCAGCGCTTTCACAGTGACGACGGATCAACCCATCGTCGGTGACTGGAATGG
>JBDTVG010000098.1:0-119106 GCA_040007395.1 Chloroflexota bacterium | reverse complement strand
ATCACTTCCACACCCGTAACAGTTCGTTGGCATCCTTCTGGAACTCGTAATCCACATGCCGAACTTCAAGCTGATAACCTTGTTTGGCTAACGCATCTTTCACAAATGGCAAGTGTGGCGACAACCCACCGCCCGTGACTAACAGCGGGAAAATCCGTACTTCGCGGGCGACTCGACACAATTCAATAATCGAGGCGAGGTGAAAATCAGCGGAAAGCTGCTCGGAATAGGTAAACAGAAAGTGCGAACACAGCGCTAGATCAAACTGATCGCGGTCAAACGGCAGGACAGGGAGCTCCCCAACAATATACCGCCCTTGTGCCAAGCCGTTAGGGAAATCACTAAGAAACTGCTGCATGGCAGACATTCTTATCTCGACAAGCTGTTCTGGTGATTTGATGTGATCCCCGATATAGCCATCCAGAGTCGCCCGGACTCCATCGATAATAATCTGGTGCGTTTCCTCAACACGGTGTGCGATTTCATCTGGGCCAAATTGATAAAGTGGATCACATGAAATCGCAGGATGGCCTTGTTGGGTCATCTCTACGTTAAAACTCGATGGCCCGCCCGCACAATCCAATATCGATTTTTGCAACTCCGACGGGTTGAGGTCGAACATGCCTGTATATTCTTCGAGCAACCGCCCCCATGGCACGACTTGATTCAGATTGACTCCCATCCGTTGCTCCCGACTATTCAGCTTCGCATCGGATCAAGTTATAGCTGAAGCCAGTTTGAATTTCAACGGGGCCAATTTCAGCTATACTGGTAAAATTAGGAATAATGATGTGGGTTTACTCACTTTAGGAATAAATGAATAATGGCTTTTATCTTTGTCAGTTATTCCCGTAAAGACAGAGACTTTGTTAAACGGCTCGTGGGCGATCTGCGTAAGCTGGGTATTCCTATCTGGCTGGATACGAAGGATATTGCCCCCGGCGAACGATGGGACACGGCAATTGAACATGCGCTGGATAAGTCTACGCATGTGCTGTTTGTCATGTCGGTGGATTCGACGGTTTCCAACAATGTCCGTGATGAACTGGATACCGCGCTTGACAGTGGCAAGATCATTATCCCGATTCTGCTCAACGACTGTACGCCGCCGCTGCGCACTCGCCGTTTGGAATATATAGACTTTCGCGGTGACTACGATCAGGCGCTTGAAGAACTCTTTGAGAAGTTGCCCCAAGAAACCAAGAGTGAGATCAGTAGTATCCGAGCGACTGTACCAACGCGACCCCTCGCGGCACCCAGTGCAAAGCAGGCCGCTACCAATGGCGCACAGCCTATCCGTCAGATCGCGCTTGGCGTTGGGGTAGTGATCTTGATTGTGGCGGGGCTGATCGGTGCGTTTGCGCTTGGCTCCCGGAAAGGTGGAGTCGTGCTTCTGCCGACTCCTACGCTAGAGAGTGCTCAGGTAGAGTCACCAACTTTCACCGAATCCGCCGCTACGCTCCTACCAATCGTACCTACTGCGACTGAAACGACTGTTGAAGTGCTGCCTACCGAAACATTCACCGCCACCCTGCTCACCGATACACCTCCGCCGCTGCCAACAGATACCGAAACACCAACCGCCGATGTGCCTACCTCCACGTCACCTGCCGACACGCCAACCGAAACACCAACCACATCCTCAACCGGAAGCCCATTTAGCACCACCCTGACAGGATGGAAGCCTTCCGGTAAAAACGGCAAATGGGACATCATAGAGGGCGGCCTACAGGTCATGAGCGACGGCAATGCTGACGCATTTTATGTCGCTGACAACGACGATTCCGACTTCAGCTTTGATACTACATTTATCATCCACGAGGGGTCAAATATCGCGTCTGCCGGAGTCGTTTTGCGGTCTGTGGCGAATCCGTTCGATGGGTGCTATTTGGTGCGGGTCAGCGTCGCCAATGGGGGACAGATCAATATTGTGAAGTTCTTCAACGGGAATCAATACAAACAGCTTGATCTACAGCATCCGCATATTGATTTTGGTATCCCCTATACCATCAGAGTAACTGTGAAAACCAATCTGATAACGGTTTATCTCAACGAGCAGGAAATTCTGACGGCGCAAGATTCTACTTTCACGCATGGTGCGGTCGGGCTAAACGTCTATGGGGGGACAGCGCTGTTCCAGACCGCGAACCTAACGCTGGAGACTGATCAAGGGACATTCGTCTCGGTGACTCCCAAATCTCCATGATTTTTAGAAGTAGAACTGATCAAATTGAATGGGGTACGCTCTATCGAACGGCACAAGCTCGCATTAGCTGTACAGAGCGTGTATGTAGGGGGTTCTCCTACTTATAGTATCGATAGCGAGCGTTACCGCGAAAAACGCAACTCTGCACCAATAAAGTCTTATATCCTCACCTTACGCAGAAGGTGAGTTATCAGGAGATCTTGTGTCAAGGTAGGAGGATAAATTCAAACGGACGATTGGTATAAAGTAAAGTGCGCATCAAGAAACTATCGAAACTGCGGTCATGGGCTTAAGAGCGTGTTAGAACATACGAATGCACCCCTATCCCCAGCCCTGTCCCCGCCAGCGAAGACAGGGAGAAAGCCCCAGATTGAAGTCCATCCCTGCTTGCGGGGGGGACTTAGGGTAGGGTCAACTGAATATCCAAACACGCTCTAAACCTTAAATACATCTTCCCTCGACATGTTGCGGGAAGATGTATTCGCCCGGTTTATTTGTTGCGTTACGGCACAAAGGTCGGCGCAAGTTTTGGAGTCACGGGGGTTGAACCTGTCGTAATCGAGTTTGGTATCAGGGGTAACTGCGGCTGCGTAGAAACCCAATGTCCAGCAATCGGTTTGTCATTTGGAATTCCGAAAACCAAACTTTTATCAGCAAACCCTGTCGAGGGCGTATCCTTGAGATAGATCAGCCCATTAGAGGGACGGAACACACCAATCCCTGTACTGCCTTCGCCGTTCCAGTCGCCCGCAAAGGGACTGTCACCAACGACTCCCAGCGTAGCGCTGTAATTTACCGAAGGTATACAATTGCAAACACTGTTCGTCAAGAAGAAAGTAGCCTGCGCTGGGCGGAAAAGGCCGGGGCTGTCGATACCATTACCATCCCAATCGCCTCCCACTGGAATGTCGCCCGGTACGCCCAATATCATTGTATAGTCGGCATAACCGCTGGTCAGCGTGTTTTTTAAGTAGATAATGCCAGTACTAGACTGGAAAACTCCAATACCATCACTACCGTTACCATTCCAGTCACCGACGATTGGGAGTCCATCCGGCGTGCCAAGCACAATACTATACAAGATCGGTGCGCCATTAGCATTCGAGTCTTGCAGAAAGAACAGACCTTGGCTAGGACGGTACACACCTACTGTATCGATGCCATCACCGTTCCAGTCGCCAATGACAGGCAAATCATTGGCATTGCCGACGGTGGTTTGAGTATCGGCATTCCCTGTCGTGTTGGTGTTACGCAAAAAGAATGTATTCACCGAGGGACGGAACACGCCCACGGTATCACCCTTGACAGTCCTTGTACTGCTGTACTCATAGGCACCAATATCGTAATCATCGCCGAGAGGGCGCGGTGTATGCTCGAAATCGTAGGTTACTACGCCTGTCGCAGTCCCGCCATCAATCGCAGGACTGCCGGGTTGAAGTAGAAATGTGTCGGTGGCAAAATTGACGAACTGCGGATTGGTGAGCAAGTTATGATCGTGAATACTCCTCACACCCGTGTCGGAAAAAGTAAACGTGCTGGGCTGATAGATAATGTTGTTTTTGTAGGTTACGTCCGACGCACCGCTTCCGATGAGCAAACCCAGATCTCGATTTTTGGTGATCGTGTTATTGTAAATGCCGACGTTGTTCGCGTCGTCTACTTCGATCCCGGCTTGGTTCGTGCCCCAGATGATATTGTTGTAGACCAACGTGCCCGTACCCGTGTAGACTCCAACGCCCATGCCGCGCAGCCCTAAGCGGGCATTGTCGTAGAGGCGGTTATTACGAACAATGTTGTAATTGCTTGAACCGCCAAAAATATGAATGCCCCAACCAGCGTTACGAAAGAACGCACTGTTCTCGATAGTAATGTGGCTGCCTTGTACATAAATGCCATGATCAAAGTCAGTGGTGCCATTATCGTGTACGACCACATTATTGAAATCGATGTATTCATCAAGATCGGACACGATAATACCCGAATGAGGGGCATTTTTGACTTCTGTGTTGAGGATATTGATGTGGTGGGGATTGGGTCGGCCTGCATTGGCCTGAAACTTGATACCGTCAAAGCCAGAATTAACTGCATCAATGACGAAGCCATCGATGATAATGTAGTGAACGTCATCCTGAAAAGTGATGACATGTGTTATACCGCTGTTGGGTTTAAGAATAACCGAGTTCCTAGGCCAAGCTAGAAGCGTGATGGGTTTAGCCCATGAGTCGCCAGTCGGAATGTTCTCAAGGTCTTCGGCATAGACACCGGGGCTAACCATGAGCGTGTCACCGGGAACAAGATGACTTGCTCCATAATTGATCGTGCGAAACGGTTGAGACTGAGTGCCGGGGTTCGAGTCGCTACCCGTAATAGCGACATAGTAGATCTTTCCGCTGGCAACGCTGTATGGTTGTGTTGAGAGGCCAGTGGCGTTCCCAGAGATATTATTTGTTCTCTGAATCGATGTGAAATCGGTGGCCTGTTTACTGTGGGCAATCGTGGGATCTATTGATAGGGCAAAGATAGATGACTACGATTAAAAGGGTAATGTTGCGCGAAGGTGATGACATTGAACATTTCTCCATACTTTTCGCGTATCCAAAAGCTACTCCCCTGTCAACCAGATCACTCGCATTGGGAATGACGCAGACTGCTGTATCGCCTTTAAACCTACGCGGTTTAAGTCAATGTTGCTGAGACCTTTTATTTAAGGGACGAGGACAATGCTATCATAAGTTTGAATCAAACGAAAGTCCTATCAGGACATTGTACGCTGAGCCGCTTGAACCGGAAGGTGAGGATAAATTTCACATTTGAGCGTTGAAGGACAGTAGCAAAGACTGTGTAGAAAAATTACAAAAATGCTATATAAAATTTATGGGAGGATCGATCGTTTCTCCGCAAGCAGAGGCGGAGAAGCTCGACAAATTTTCCATCAAGAATCCAGCAAAAATGCAGCAGTGCCTCAGATTTTAATGTTTTTGCGATAGACTTTGTGAAGATTTTGTGTACCCAAGGATTCGATTTTCCAACGATGCCCATCCCGGATTATCTGCGAAACATGCGTGCACGGCTCGGACACGATCTGATCTTCATGGCTGGCGTGATGGCGGTTGTGATCAACGATGCGGGCGAAGTACTGCTCCAGCGACGATCCGATAACGGCGAGTGGGATCTACCCGGCGGCATTCTCGACCCCGGCGAAGAACCCGGCTCCGCGACGGTGCGCGAAGTACTGGAAGAAACCGGAGTCGCCGTCGTCGCAGACCGGATGATTGGTATTTATGCTGGCCCTGACTATCTTGTTATTTACCCGAATGGCGATCAGGTTATCTACCTGCAATTTGTACTGGCTTGCATGCCGATCAGCGGACAGGCGCAAGTCAACGATGACGAGTCGCTTGAGGTGGGGTATTTTGCTCCCGACGCTGTACCTATAATGACTCGCGGTCAGCACTATCACATTTGGCTAGCGCTGGAAAACAACCCGCTGGCACATTTCCTAATTGGAGCCGAGAAAGGACCCCCTCTAATGAGTATTTCGGACTATGTGAGCGCCATCCGTGCCAAGATTGGGCATGATCTACTGTTAATGCCGGGAGTCGGCGCGGTAATCATTAATGAAGCGGGGCATATCCTCATGCAGTTGCGGAGTGATAATGGGCGGTGGGGCTTACCCGGTGGCGCGATTGATCCCGGCGAAGAACCCGCTGATGCTGTGATCCGTGAAGTGCGCGAGGAAACTGGGCTAGACGTAATCCCTGAACGTATTGTCGGAGTGTATAGTGGCCCAGATTACCGGATACGGTATCCTAATGGCGATGAGGCAATGATCGTCAGCATCACGTTTGCCTGCCGTCCAGTGAGTGGAGATCCACGAGTCAACGACGATGAGTCACTCGAAATCCGGTATTTTGCGCCGGATGCACTACCAGAGATGGAGCCACGTATGCGCTTTCGTATCGATCAGGCGCTCCGTAAGGATCCGCGCACCCATTTTAGAGTAAATTCAGCACAGGAGAATAATGAATTATGATCCGTCAAACCGTCCATACCGATAATGCACCACACGCCGCTGGCCCGTACTCTCAGGCGATCATTGCTAATGGCTTTGTCTTTACCGCTGGACAAACGGGGATCGATCCAGCAACGGGCAAACTTGTCGAAGGCGGCGTGCCTGAACAGACTCGTCAGGTACTCAAAAATATCACTGAGGTATTAGCCGCCGCCGGAACATCGCTGGAAAATGTCGTCAAAACGACAGTCTATCTGCACTCTATCAGCGACTTTCAGATCATGAACAAGGTCTATGCTGAGTTTTTTCCAGTGAACCCGCCGGCCCGTTCCACGCTTGGCGACCTCGATATTCCGATGGGCGGTCAGGTTGAGATCGAGGTCGTGGCGATTGTGCCGCAAGCGTAAATCGGTCGAACCTCCCAGCGGGCGAGGCAGGCCACGCGCCTACATCAAAGTATATTTTGTAGAGGTCGGGCAGGGCCGACCATCGAACGCCACATAGCCCTGTGGACGACCTGCCCGTTGACATGCTTCCCCACCAACCGCGTCCTGAGTTTTTCTGCCGCCAACGAGCGTTTCACCCCATCATGGCTAATGCCATCGCTGTTTCGGCTCACTCCGTCAGCCTGTAATTCGTTTGGCGCACCAGTACATTTTGACAATAATCGAGTCGCGTTACCTTTGTCAGCCTGCTAGCTTAACGCCTAACTGTTTTTCTGGCTCGTTTGCGTTAGTCCTATTATGATAAGCTCATTGACGATTAATGGAGCGTGTCGTTCATGCGGCGTAACAACCGATCCCTCGTCATCCTCATTGCGCTGAGCGTACTTTTGTTGGTTTTTGCAGGCCAGACAAGTATCGCGCAGGCGCATGTAACCTTGCTGCGAACCGATCCCCCGGCGGAAGCGGTACTCAGTGCTGCCCCATCACAGATCAAGCTGTGGTTTACCGACCCGATTGATCCTGAGTTCAGCCGAATTGACATTGTGGATCTGAACGGGCAGCGCTTGAGCAAGCTCAAAATTGAAGTTGACGCGACCGATCCAAAGATGATCAAGGTTGCGCCGGGAGCAATGGCAAGAAATGTCTATACCGTCGTCTGGCAGGTTACGTCAGCGGTTGACGGGCATTTGACTTCGGGCAACTTTGTGCTGTATGTGGGCATGAGCATTGGAAAAGTAGCGCCGAGAGCCGCCGCGATCAATACCGAAACGCCGCCCGCTACTAGCAGCATCGCCTTGCGCTGGCTGAACCTGTTAGCGGATGCCATTGTGGTTGGTGGGTTAGGCTTCTGGTTGTTCGTGTGGACTCCGACCTTGACCACTCAAGCGGATTCTATGGATGCAGGCGAGAGTGCTGCGCCCTTCCGCCGTATCAAACGCTTTTTGTGGATCGGCTGGATCTATTTGGGCTTGCTGTTCTTGTGGTCACTTATGCAACAGGCAATCCTTGTGACTAGCACAGGGATCGCGCAGATCATTACTAGCCGCTTCGGGATCGTATGGTTACAGCGAATCTTGTTGTGGGGTATTTTGGGCGTGGCGATCCGCCAAGCCGGGCAGCGCCGCACTCAACGCCCGATCTGGTGGTTTGCGCTGGCGGCGGGTGGTGGCTTGCTATTTCTGGATACGCTCGATGGACATAGCGCTAGCGCTTCTATTTTGGCCCCTGCCCTCGCCGCCGACTGGGTACATTTGCTGGCAATGACGCTATGGGTCGGCGGGCTAATCACGTTTGCACTGGTACTCGGCACGCTACGCAAAATAGATCCTGTTCGCCGGGTTCGACTGCGGGCTGGGTTAATCGGGATGTTCTCCAATCTCAGCCGGATCGCGCTTGTGGCGCTGCTGATTACCGGGTTATATGCCAGCTACCTGCATGTCGGAAGCACCGACGCGCTGTTCACGACCAGTTACGGACAACTGCTGCTGCTTAAACTGGTCATCATTGTGCCATTACTCGGCGTTGCCGCCTTCAACTTTGCGGTGACACAACGGCGGTTGCACCGTGCTGCTAATGCCGAGTCCGTGCCTGACTCAACCGCGATGAGTGATCGGTGGAGTCGGATTCTGCGGGGCTTGGTTGGCGTAGAAATCGCCCTGACCGTGACGATCTTGCTGGTCGTCAGCATCTTTAGCAACGTTGTCCCCGCCCGCAGCGAGATCGCCGCCGCGCAAGCACGCCAAGCCGCGTTGGCGCTGGAAGACGTGCAATATATCGATACGCAGGTGACATCCTATCTGCATGTGACGCTGGATATTTCGCCGGGGTATGCCAGCCTCACGAACCACTTTACGATCAAACTCTATGATCGCATTCGCGGTGCGCCCCCCAATAATGTAAAGCGTGTTGTGTTGAGGTTCGTCAAGCGCAACGGGTTAGATTTGAGCGAACTGGAATTGAACCCGATAGGCAACGGGCAGTACAGTGCCACTGGCGATAACTTGATCGAGCCAGCGCATTGGTCGGTGCGAACCCTTGTCCAGCGAGACAGCGACGACAGCGCGAACTTCGATGTAAACGCGATTGCGGCTCCGCCAGCCCGCACGCCCGATAGCAGCCAAATCCCTGCCGCCGAACATAAACCGATCCTGCTCGGCCTCGGTATCTTATCTATGTTGTTTGGCGGCATAACGCTTGCCGCCACCCGCCGCGATCCGGCAGGGCGACTGCTTACGCTGGCGATAACGCTGCTAGGGGTTATCTTTGTGGTCGCTGGTGTGCTCCTATAGGTAGCGTTATTGTATTAGCCAGCTAACAGTTGAACATAGGAAGAAGAGAAAAAGATGAAGCACTTACCCTATCCCAAAACAGTTTTGCCGCGCCGGATCGTCACGGCGATCAGTCTATTAGCGTTAATCATCACGGCTTTTGTACTGCCTCGTCAGGTGCTTGGACAAGATGCGAAAGTCCTGACCTACGATACGCCTGTCACTGGTCAGATCACCGATGCCGCCGTACAAGATAGCTGGACACTGACTGTCCCCGCCAAAGATCGCCTGTCGCTAACGGTAGACCGGGTTGACGGCACATTGGTTCCCAAAGTCGAACTATACGATTCGGATAAAAAACTGATTGCCAATGCCGATAACGATAATACTTTTGCACGAGCGACGATCAAAACATTCAAACTGCCTGCACCGGGTAACTATACGGTTGTGGTGGGGCGCTATAAGGATAAAGACGGCAAAACCAGCGGGAATTACACCCTAACGGCAGCCTTGCTTGGCGCAGGTCTGGAGCGCCCTGAGATCTATAAATTGATCTTCAAGCCGATCCACGATGGGCCTGTGCAAGGCACGATCACGAATGCCCAGTGGATCGAGTCGTGGCGGCTCAACTCGCATACCAGCGGTCACATTTTGATCGAAGCAACCCGCATTGACGGCAACCTGATCCCGACGCTGGCAATCTTTGGCCCAAACAATCAGGAGATCCAGCGGGTGGCGGCGGAGCCGGAAGGCGACAGAGCCGTGTTGGATGTTACGCTTGCCAATACCAGCGAGTATGAAATTCGCGTCGCGCGCACGGGCAACGAAGATGGCACCACTACTGGTAAATATGGTCTGACCGTGACTGAACTGGGGATCGGTACGGATGATGCGAGTCTCTCTATCATAGAGGGGCTGCTTAAAATAGACACGCCCAAAAAAGGGATGCTTATCAATGCTCGCTGGGCTGACCGATGGGGTATCAACCTGACCGAAGCAAGCAGCCTGACCATTACCGCCACTCGCACCAGTGGTACGCTCATTCCATTGATTAAGGTCATGGACATGACCGGAAAAGAGCTAATCACTGGTACGGCTGATGAGACATTTACCACCGCTGTGATTAGCAATTATGCGTTCCCTGCACCGGGGCAATACCTGATCATGATTCAGCGAGCTGATGGGACTGCTGGCGGCACAGAAGGCGGCTATGAACTAACCGTGACGCAAGGTCAAAAATAGGCCGTCTTATCAGCCGCCGTCTACCATCGAGCCATACAACTTGATAATTTGAGATGGTGTTTTACACCATTTATACAATTATACAATCGTGCAGGATTGCCTTGTCCGAGAGCAAGGCAATCCTGCACGACGTATTGTTTTATAAAATGCCCTCAACATTAATGTGGATCGTAACGTGTTGTCTGTAGACTAAGTTTAGTACAAGTGTGTCGGCAGAGATGATCAACTAGTAGAGTTTCGTAATATATTTCGTTGGTCGGCGGCTTACGATACATAGTGAAACAGATTGTCAGACCCGTTAGCGACCCGAAAGGGTGCATAGATGGAGATTATCGAAAAGAAGCAAACTGCTATCCATTTCGATAAAAGAGCTAAATGGAACTCATTGAAAAACTGCACCGACTTTTAAGGACTAGCTTGCAACACTTTAATGCACAGCCCTACATGGAGACAAACAATGTACACCCGTTGGACAAAAACGCTCAAGCAGGAGGTCCTATGAGAAGCACAATGAAATTTGGCATGGTTTCTCATCAATTCAAACATGTACTCGAATCGATGATTTTGGATGTCATTATTATCCAGCTTGCGTATGCCGCTGCTTTTTTTGTGCGGGCCGCTAGTACGCCACTGGATTATGTGCAAAGCATTACGTTTATTGGTTGGGCCACGATTACCCTAATTGTCGCATTGTATTTCTTTGGTGTGTACTATCGCCTCTGGTCGATGACCAGTGGACATGATGTCTCTGTCATTGTCAAAGCAGTCCTTATCGCGACCTTGTTCATTGCGTTGGCGGATGCGCTTCAACAGGAACGCCCTGTCCCCGTGAGCGTTGCTGTTTTTGGTAATATTCTAGCGCTCGGTGGCTTTGTTGCGGTTCGTTATCGCTCCCGTCTCATCACGGGTGTTGAGTGGCGTTGGCAGCGGCTTCGCGGTAGCAAGATTTCAGAAGAATCGCTCACCAAAGTTCTGATTATTGGGGCGGGTGTGGCGGGTCAAGAACTTGCATTGCGCCTGAAGCACCGTTCTCCAAACAACTATCAAGCCTACAAGATCGTCGGCTTCATCGATGATGATAAGCGCAAGCAAGGGTTATATGTCGAAGGTTGCCCGGTCATCGGTACGCGCTCCGATATTCCACGCCTTGCCGACGCACACCAAATTGATTTACTAGTCGTTGCAATCCACAATATTCTGGGGCCAGAGTTCCGCGATATTCTGAATTTCTGCGAAAAGACTCATGCCCGAATCAAGATTGCGCCGGACGTTTTCGCGCTGATGAATGCGAAGCAAGGCAGCGCGTTACTCCGCGATATTCAGGTGCAAGACCTGATCGGGCGCGGCCCACTCAGCCGCCACGAAGGGATCGATCTCAGTCTGGTGATGACGCGCCGAGTGCTGGTCACGGGCGCAGCAGGTTCTATCGGTTCCGAACTGTGCCGCCAGCTTTGCCTGAACAATCTAGGCGAACTGACTATGGTTGACAATAACGAGAGCAGCTTGCACGAACTGGCTATTGAGTTGGCCTCGAAATTCCCGAATATCAAGTTCCATCCTGCACTCGTGGATATTACGATTAAACCAGCGCTGGAAGCTGTCTTTACCAAGTACCAACCACAAATTGTCTTCCACGCGGCGGCGTACAAGCATGTGCCAATGCTGGAATACTTCCCCGGCGAAGCCCTGCGCGTCAATGTGGGCGGGACTCGGCTACTGGCAGAAATGGCCCGTGACTTTAAGGTCGAGCGGTTTGTCCTGATTTCGACAGACAAAGCGGTGAATCCTTCGAGTATTATGGGAGCCAGCAAGCGGGCGTGCGAGTTGATCGTGCGGGCGCTGTCCCAACAAAGTGGGCATCGGACTCTCTTTACGGCGGTTCGGTTCGGTAACGTGTTGGGCAGTCGGGGCAGTGTTGTACCGACCTTCAATGCACAGATCGACAGCGGCGGCCCTGTTGCGGTGACCCACCGGGATATGACCCGCTACTTTATGAGCATTCCAGAAGCTGCCAACCTTGTTATTCATGCGGCGTGCCTGACCAAAGGTGGCGACGTATTCCTGCTCCGTATGGGTGAAGTTGTCAGAATCGTTGACCTTGCCGAGCGGATGATCCGGCTGCGTGGACTACGCCCCTACAAAGACATCGCCATCGAATTCACAGGGACACGTCCCGGCGAGAAGTTGTTCGAGGAACTATATACCGACAGCGAAGTCGTGATTGATACTATCCACCCAGATATTGTTCAACCACAGAGCAAGAATACGAATTTCGATGGGGAAGAATTCCTAGGCCGGGTTGAGAAACTGTTACAAAGTGGTCTAGACAAGCCCAGCCGGATGATGGAATTGATTGCAGAGGATACAGCTATCGAAGTATCGGTACCTAATCTGGATCGTGCGACTGCCTGATTGCCCAAATTACTGGTTGCATTGGCTGGACACACCCATACGTTCATAAAACGATAAGGGTGTGTCCAGTCTACCTTGAAGGCCCTATTTATCTATACCCCTTTGAAACGCAACCTAGTATTGTGGACTACATCGACAGGGCGATCCATGTGCGATCAAGATCCTATCGTGAGGGTGTAGCTTGCTTAAAAGCTGCACTTGCTATATAAAAAAGTATTCATGTCCAAGTCAGACGAATCACATATCTGACAAAAAGTACGTTAGTGTCATGTCAACGCCTAAAATGGGAGTACACATCGATGGCGCAAACAACAAAACAAAAGGGGTTCTTCGCCGTATTCAGTCTGGGGCTGCGCTCTATGGCTCGATACCCGCGAAGTATGGCTCTCTTTATCGTCGGGGCTTTGACTCAGGCGCTCTTTCAAGCCTTGCTAGTCTGGGCATTGCAACACGCACTTTTGACATTTAGCGACAGCAGCGCGATGGACTTCGGTTATCTGACGCTGATCTGTATCGCGATCTTTGCCATCAGCATCATCCAGTCTATCGGAACCTATGTGGCTGAGTTAATGTCCATGCGGATCGCGTACCGAGTCCAAACCGACTCGATGCGGAAGCTCTACGCCAAGACATTATCGCTGCCAGTCCGCTATTTCGAAAAAAACAGCCAAGGCGATCTGATCATGGCTTCTTTTCAAGATCTGTCGGGCATTCGCCAGATAACGGAAGAAGTCGGTCGAACGATTGTCTTTGTCACTCGGTTGTCCGGCTTGGCGTTGGCAGCCGTTTTGATCAGCCCGAAGCTGGCGTTGGTTGGCTTTGTGGCGATCCCGTTAGTCGCGGCTCCTGCCAGTTGGTTCGGACAGCGTATGTCGCGAGCCGCGCTGCGAGGCCGCAATGCCCTCGCGGTTTGGCACGATAGCTTTCTTCAAGTTTCCTCTGGTATCAAGATTATCAAGGTGAATCGCGGTGAGGAACGTATCCTCGCCAAAGGCCGCGAGGTGTCCGAGAATCTCTACGTTCAAACAGTAGACCAGTTCAGAAACAAAGGGCAAGCCCGACTGGTACTGGAAATTGTCTCCGGCATTGGGCTGATCCTCGTGTTGGCTGTCGGAGGACGCGATGTCGCCGCCGGAGAACTTAGCTGGCAGTCGCTCCTCAGTTTGTTGATCGCGGTGTTGGCGGTTTACTCGCCCATCGTCAGCTTGTTGCAGACCTACAGCACCGTTCGCGGTTTGCTGCCGAATCTGGATCGGGTAGATCGCCTAATGGAAACCCCAGCGGCGATGCAGAATCAGGAAAACGCCCAGCCACTGCGCCAGACTCCTGCCGAGATCACACTGAAAGATCTCACCTTTGCCTACAACGATCAGACCATCCTCAATTCAATCTCAGCGACGTTCTATCAGGGCGAAACGATTGGGATTGTCGGGCCGTCTGGGACGGGTAAGTCAACCTTTATTTCGCTGTTGCTGCGCTTCTACGAACCGACAGGCGGTCAAATCCTGTTCGATGGCGTAGATTTGCGTGATATTCGTTATGCGGATCTGCTCGATAACTGTGCTATTGTGCTTCAAGAGCCAATATTGTTTGTCGATAGCGTCGCCAACAATATCCGTCTGGCTAGACCAGATGCCACAATGGAGGAAGTGATCGATGCGGCAAAAGCTGCCAATATTCATGACGAGATCATGCGTATGGAAAATGGCTACGAAACTATGCTTGGTTTTGGCGAAGACTCACGCGGTCTATCGGTAGGACAGAAGCAGCGGATTTGTATCGCAGCGGCTCTGCTCAAGAATGCGCCAATCCTATTTTTGGATGAAGCCACCAGTAATCTTGACGCGGTATCTGAACGCAAGGTTCAAGATGCAATTGACCGCTTGATGATCGGGCGTACCTCGTTCGTGATTGCCCACCGCCTTTCGGCACTGCGGAATGCAGACCGCATTCTGGTGTTGGAACGCGGCAATATTGTTGGGTTTGCTCCTCACGCTGAACTGCTGGAGACGTGCGAAACCTACTACAAACTCTGGAGTTATCAATCACTCGATAGTCAACCGAACACGGTATCGTCTACCTGACGGCGCTGTCGAACTCGTTTTTATCGGTAATAACCCAATTCGTATCGGGAACTATGGAGATTCTATGGCTACACAAACTGAAGGTTCAATCAATTGGAGCGAGAAGGTCGTTCTAGTCACAGGCGGCACTGGCTCATTTGGCAAGAAGTTTACCGAAATTATGCTGCGCGACTACAAGCCGAAGAAACTAATCGTCTTTAGCCGCGATGAACTCAAACAACACGAGATGCGTCAAGTCTTCTCGGATGCGCCCGGTCAGCCCATGCGCTACTTTATCGGTGACGTGCGCGATCAAGACCGTCTGCGCCGTGCCATGAATGGGGTCGATATTGTTGTCCACGCCGCCGCACTCAAGCAGGTTCCGGCGTGCGAATATAATCCCATTGAAGCCGTCCAGACCAATGTCAACGGCGCAAAGAACGTCATCGAAGCCGCGCTCGATTGCGGCGTAGAAAGAGTCCTAGCGATCAGCACCGACAAAGCCGCCGCCCCGATTAACCTGTACGGCGCAACCAAACTCGTTGCCGAAAAGTTGTTCGTTCAGGGCAATGCTTACAGTGGCGATAGCCCGACCCGTTTTAGCTGCACCCGCTACGGCAATGTCGTGGGCAGCCGGGGCAGCGTGATCCCCTTGTTTATAAAGCAGCGCGAACAAGGCAAGATCACCGTTACCGACGCACGCATGACTCGCTTCTGGCTAACCCTCGATCAGGGTGTAAAGTTCGTGATCGATTGCATCGAAAACATGCAGGGCGGCGAAGTGTTCATCCCCAAGATCCCCAGCATGAATATGATGGATCTGGTTGAGACCGTTGCCCCCGGCTGTGCTGTTGATTACATCGGCATTCGTCCCGGCGAGAAGCTCCACGAAGTGATGGTTTCCGAAGACGAAGCCCGTCACGCCCTCGAAATGGACAATATGTTTATCATCCTGCCGCCCGATACTTGGACACTCGGTGACAAGTGGAGTGCAGGCCGTACCTTAGCCGAAGGCTTCCAGTACAGCAGCGACACCAATACACAGTGGCTTACCTCGCATCAGTTACAAGCGTTGATCGAAGGGCAAAATGAACTCAGCAAACCAGAACCAGCCGCCCACTAACGATAACGCGGCGAACGAGCCGATCCGCAAGACGACGCTGCCCTATGGTCGCCAGTGGATCGATGACGAGGATATTGCGGCAGTCGTCGCTGTCCTGAAGTCCGATTGGCTGACGACTGGCCCCAAGGTAGGCGAATTCGAGCAGGCATTTGCCGAATTCGCCCATGCACGTGAAGCCGTTGCCGTGAGCAATGGTACAGCGGCGCTCCATGCGGCGATGTATGCACTGAACATCCAACCCGGCGACGAGGTAATCGTCACCGCCATGACCTTTGCGGCGAGTGCTAACTGTGTTGTGTATCAAGGTGGCACACCGATCTTTTGTGATGTAGACCCTAATACTCTATTGATCGATCCGGCGTTGGTCGAAGCGAAAATCACGGATCGCACCAAAGCGATTGTCGCTGTCGATTATGGCGGTCAGCCGTGCGACTACGATGCCTTACGTGCCATCGCTGATCGGCATGGGCTGGCGATTGTGGACGATGCGTGCCATGCGTTCGGCGGAACCTATAAAGGGCGTTCCGTTGGGACTCTGGCGGATCTGAACACGTTCAGCCTACATCCGGTCAAGCACATGACGACAGGCGAGGGCGGGGTAATCGCCACCGATAACGAAGAATACGCCAAACGGATGCGGATCTTTCGCAATCACGGTATCACCAGCGACCATCGCAGCCGCGAAGCGACCGGATCGTGGGCCTATGAAATGGTCGATCTTGGCTACAACTATCGCCTGACGGATTTCCAGAGCGTGCTAGGCATTAGCCAGTTACGCAAGCTGCCCGGTTGGGTCGCCCGCCGTCAGGAGATCGCCCACGAGTACGATAAAGCCTTCGCGAACATGCCCGGTGTGAAACCGCTAACAGTTCGTCCCGAAGTCACGCATGGCTATCACTTGTATGTCGTGCAGGTTGGCCTAGATCAACCAACGATCAATCGTGGCGAGGTCTTTAAGGCATTGCGGGCTGAAGGGATCGGGGTCAACGTCCACTATATGCCTGTTCACCTGCATCCTTTCTATCGCCAACACTTTGGCACTGGGCCGGGACTTTGCCCTGTCGCGGAAGAAGCGTATGAACACATCATCTCCTTGCCGATCTTCCCGCGTATGACGCAGGACGACATTGAGGATGTAGTCGCGGCGATGCACAAAGTTATCGACCACTACTACACCCACGACGCTATCAGCGCCGACGCTTAGGCGAAAGGACGGATAGGTCATGCACATTGCAGTCCTTGGTTGTGGCTCGATAGGCCGTCGTCACCTACGCAACTTACAGGCACTTGGTTATACCGATCTGGTAGCCTTTGATCCATCGGCGGCTTCGCGAGAAGCCGCCTTGCAAGAAACTGGAGTTAAAGGCTACGAAAAACTGGACGACATCTGGGGCTTTAATCCCGATGTTGTGCTTGTCACGTCACCATCCAATTTGCATACGGAACTGGCGTTGGCAGCAGCGCGGCATGGCGCACATCTCTTTATCGAGAAGCCACTGTCGCACTCCTTCGAGAATCTAAGCACATTGGCGGCGGAAGTCGAACAAAGCAATCTGATCACGATGGTTGGCTGCAACATGCGCTTTCATCCGGGGCCAGCCCAAGTTAAGAAGCTAATCAGCGAAAACGCGGTAGGCAAAGTGATTGCGGCGCGTATCCAGACCGGATCGTATTTGCCCGGTTGGCGGCCTCAGACGGACTATCGGTTGAGCTACAGTGCATCGCCCACGCAAGGTGGCGCGATTCTGGACTGCATCCACGAGATCGATTTAGCGTTGTGGTATCTCGGTGCTGCTGAGGTGGTCAGTGCAGTGAGCTTGCCCGCCGAAAGTCTAGGGATAGAAGTCGAAGGACTGGTCGAGATTTTGCTCCGCCACCATTCCGGCGCACTGTCCAATGTCCACCTGAACTATATCCAGCGCGACTATAAACGGGCCTGCCAGATCATCGGCACAGAAGGCACGATCTACTGGGATTTCACGGACGGCGAAGTACGGGTTTATACCCCCGCAGGCGAATGGGAAATCACCAAACAGTCAGCGGACTGGACGGTGAACCAGATGTATATTGACGAAATGACCTATTTCATGAATTGCGTTGTCAACCACACCCCGACCTTTAGCGATGTGCAACAAGGTATCGCCGCGCTACAGGTGGCACTGACGGCAAAACATTTTAGCAGCAAGGTGACAGCCTAATGAAACCAATTTGTGTAATTCCGGCGCGGCGCGGCTCTAAGCGGTTGGCGCTCAAGAACATCCTGCCATTGGCAGGTAAACCGATGGTGGCCTATTCCATTGAAGCCGCCCTTTCAAGCGGCCTCTTTGACCGTGTGTTCGTCTCCACCGAAGACGACGAGATCGGCGAGATTGCCTCGCGTTATGGCGCGACAGTCCATAAGCGGCCTGTTGAACTGGCGGACGATCTGGTCAGTGCAACGGATGTGTGCATTGATCTCATCAACGCGCAGAACGCATTGGGCGCAGGCTACGACAGTATTTACTGTCTGCAACCGTCCTCGCCACTGCGTACTGCCGCTGACATCTGCGGCGCGTGGGAACAGTTCGTCAAAACCGGTGCGAATTATCTGGTGTCGGTGACATTCATCGATCCACATTACTTTCACTGGGCAATCCAGCAGCAGAACGACGGCAGCGGCTGGTGGGAGATGTACTTCGGTGACAAATATATGATCGAGCGCCCACTACTGCCACCCGTCTATCGGCCTAATGGCTCGATCAAGATTGGCCTGATTGAGCCAACCATCGAGCGCCGCAACTTCTTCGGCCCACATCTCACGATGTACGAGACTCCCGAAGATCGCAGCGTGCATGTCGCGGAACAGTTCGATTTTGATCTTGCCGAGTTTTTGCTGTCACGTCGCAGCAAATAAGCATTTGCCTTGACCAGCCCTCACCCCCAGCCCCTCTCCCGAAGGAGAGGGGAGCAAAACCAAGTTGATTGGAAGTCCCTCTCCATGAGGGAGAGGGATTTAGGGTGAGGGCGTATAGGATAAATATTGTTCTAGCATAGTTTCAAACGCTGCACGCCTACCCATCCACTGAAAAAAAGAGGTCTTGAAACTTGTCTGGTAAATTGGTTGCGCTCATCCCGGCGCGAGGTGGTTCAAAACGCCTACCCGGAAAGAACATACGTCCGTTTTTTGGGCATCCTATGTTGGCTTACGCGATTGCGGCGGCTACCAATAGCGGGTTATTTGAGCATATTATCGTTTCAACTGACGACCCGGTGACGGGTCGTATCGCGGAGTGGTACGGCGCAGAATATTTGCCCCGCCCGCCCGAACTAGCCACCGACGAAGCAACCCTCATCGGTGTAGCGCTGCATGTGCTGGACACCCTGAAAACACGCGGAGTCGAGATCGAAGCGTTGTGCCAGTTAATGCCCAACTGCCCGTTACGCCGCAGTGACGATATTACTGCCCACTACAAGGAATTTACCGAAGGCGATCACGCTTTCCAGATCTCTGTTGTACCCTACCGAGGAGTCTACCCACATTGGGCGTTGACCCCCGATGAAAAGCACACAGGCAAATGGTTGTTTGGTTCGGAATATCTGGTCAACAGCCAGCAGTTAGGTGCGCCCGTTTGCCCAACTGGAGCGATCTGGTGGGTGAAAGCTGCTAATTTTATTGAGCAGAAAGCCTTCTACGGCAAGCCATTTTTTACAGCAGAAATGGATGCTAATCGCGGTCTGGATATTGACGATGCAGACGAATTCGCCTTTGGGGATATTCTGGTGCGCGGCCTGACGGATCGCGATGGCGTTTCGCCGCTGGAAAAAGTGGCGGCTGCGCCATTTCCGGCGGAAGGCGGGATCGTTGCCAAACCGCAGAACAAGCGCAAACCCACTGCGATGAGAGGCTTATCGGGACGGGTCGCACTGGTCACAGGCGGCACTGGACTGATCGGCGGGGCGATTGCACGCCGTCTTGCCGAAGAAGGCACACGAGTCGTTGTGACTTCGCGTGACGTGGCAAAAGCAGAACATTGGATTGCCGAGCAAGATTGCGACTTACAGCCTTGCCTATCGGCGCTATCCCTCGATCTTGGCAGCGAACAGAGCATTGCCGACGCGCTCGCCCAATTGAAAAAGACGGTTGGCACGCCGACGATCCTGATCGCTAACGCTTCCCTACGCGATGGATTGGGCAAACCCTTCGATGAGATCACGCACGAAAGTTTCACGAATCTCTACAACGTCGATCTAGGTGGGCATTTTATTCTGGCGCGAGAGTTGGTTAAGCAGCTTGGCCCGCAAGCTGTCGCCAATATCGTATTCCTATCGTCAATCTACGCCGTGAACGGGGTCGATTATCAGATTTACCCGGAAGGGATGCTTGGCACGCCGCCGCAGTATTCGGCGGCAAAGTCGGCAGCGTTGGCGCTAACTCGCCATCTTGCAGCGCGTTGGGGCAATCAGGGGGTGCGGGTGAACGCTGTCATCGCTGGCGGTGTGCGATCCGCCCAACGCCAGCCAGAACAGTTCCTTGCCAACTATAACCGCAAAACGATGTTAGGCCGGATGGCTCAACCGGATGAGGTTGCTAGTGCCGTTACGTTTTTGGCTTCCGATGAAGCCTCGTATATCACGGGCGAATGTCTGGTCGTTGATGGCGGGCTTTCGGCATGGTAATACAGCCCTCACCCTAAATCCCTCTCCCGCAAGGCGAGGACTTCCCAGACAAGCATTTTTCTCCCCTCTCCTTTGGGAGCGGGGTCGGAGGTGAGGGCTTCTGAGTGAGGAAAATTGGTCGAAATAACATTTGATTGCACAGTTCGAGAAATGAGTAAGTAATGTCTAACCGTAATGCTAGTGCTGTAGAACATAATTATTTGGTTATCCGGGCTGATTCCAGTGCCAGAATGGGGACAGGTCATATCATGCGCTGTCTGGCGTTGGCTCAGACATGGCAGGATGCCGGAAAGCGGGTCATGTTTATGATGGCAATGGAAGCGCCAGCACTAGCAGCACGCTTAACTGATGAAGGCTTCGAGGTTATCTTTCAGCCCGTTGAACCCGGCAGTCTCAATGGCGCGGAAAAAACCGCAGCCTTGGCTCGAAAAATGGGAGCCGCGTGGGTCGTCGTGGATGGCTATCACTTTGGTGCGGAGTATCAGAAAGTGATCCATGATGCGGGGCTGTGCCTCCTGTTTATCGATGACTATGGACACGCTGACCACTATTACGCCGACTTGGTATTAAATCAAAATATCTACGCCAACGACACGTTATACCCTGAACGCGAAGGGTATACGGGTCTCTTATTGGGAACTCAATTTGCCTTGCTGCGCCGCGAGTTCAAAGCGTGGCGCGGTTGGCAGCGCGAGATCCCGACAGTCGCCCGAAAGATTCTGGTGACGCTAGGGGGCAGCGATCCCGATAACACGACCCTCAAGGTTATTCAGGCGTTACAGCAGCTTAATCTGCCCGATCTGGAAGCGCGGGTTGTGGTTGGCCCCTCCAATGTCTATCTTGACGACCTGCGGCAGCAGTTGACACAGACGAGCTGTAATATTGAGCTGCTGACGACGGTTACGGAAATGACGACCTTGATGAGTTGGGCTGATCTGGCGATTTCGGCGGGCGGTAGTACCTCGTGGGAATTGGCCTTCATGGGACTGCCGATTGTTTCCATAGTCCTTGCTGAGAACCAAAAGGACATCGCCGCCGGTCTGGACGCGGCAGGCATGGCGATCAATCTCGGTTGGCACGCCAACATCACCAGCACGGACATCGCCCACGCCATGCTGCCACTGATTGAAGATGAGGATCGCCGCCGCGAAATGAGCCAGCGGGCGCGAACCATCGTCGATGGGCTAGGAGCGCAGCGCGTCGTTGATCTTCTGGGCATGACATTACATTCAAAAATAGGAGCCTACTAAGATGCGGTTGCTCTTTTTTGGCAATAACAAAGTCGGCTGGCAGATCGCGGAATGGCTGCACGGTCAAGGCGAGACGATGGTGGGCGTAGTGCTGCACCCAGAGGCCAAACGTAAATTTGGAGCCGAGATAATCCACGCCACTGGGATCGATCCGTCGCAGATTATCGACGGCTCAACGCTGCGGGAGCCTGCCACCATTGAAGCGATCAAAGCGCTCAATCCCGAAGTCGGTGTGTCGGCCTTATTCGGCTATATCTTGCGGCGCGAAGCGCTGCAACTGCTGCCTGCTGGCTGCGTAAATATCCATCCAGCGTATTTGCCGTACAATAGAGGATCGTATCCGAATGTATGGAGCATCATCGAAGGCACGCCCGCCGGAGTGACGATCCACTACATTGACGAAGGGGTTGATACAGGCGATCTGATCGCCCAGCGACAAGTAACTATCGAGCCAACCGATACAGGTGGGACACTCTATCAGAAGTTGGAGCAGCTTTCGGTAGATCTATTCAAGGAGACGTGGCCTTTGATTAGTGCGGGGCAAGCGCCGCGTGTCCTGCAAGCCAAAGAAGCAGGCACGACCCACCGAGTCCGCGATGTTGATGCGCTGGACGAGATCGATCTGGATCGCACTTATACGGGGCGCGAACTGCTCAATATTCTCCGTGCGCGGACTTTCCCGCCGTACAAGGGCGCATACCTTCGCGATGGGGATCATAAAGTGTACTTGCGCCTAGAACTGCTAAACGAAGATCAACTCTAAACACTCATACCGAAGCAGACTGAGGAAACAATGATGATAGCTTCACAATGGGATTACACTCGTGCAGACTTGCTTAATGGCATACAAAACGTCGGCATTGAACACGGTGATACTGTTTATTTTCATGTGTGTATTGATACGCTAGGCCAGCCCGAAGGCTGCACGACTTCTGAGGAAGTGTGCGAAATGCTGATGGGCGTGCTGCAAGAGGCAGTTGGCCCCGACGGGACGATCCTGATCCCGACCTATACCTTTACCTTTTGCCGTCAGCAGATGTTCGATGTCCAGAACACGCCGACAGCGGGCGGCCCTTGGAGCACCTTTAGCGACTTTCTGGAATATTTCCGCAAGTCGCCCGGTGTCATTCGCTCCGGCGACCCGATCCACTCAGTCGCGGGGCTAGGGCCAAACGCCGAGCTGCTGTTCAAGGATCTGCCGCATACCTGCTTCGGCGCAGACAGCGTTCACCAGCGCTTAATGGGCATCGGCGGCAAGATCGTTACGCTTGGCGTAGGGCTGCATGAAGCCACCTTCCAACACCATGTCGAAGAACTGGTCGGCGTGCCGTTCCGCTTCAAGAAGTTGTTCACGGGCTACATCCGCGATAACGGGAAAATGCGTAAAGAAGGCTGGCTGTACAACGTGCATGTCCTCGTGGATAATGCCATGTTGGGCAAAGGCCCATTGGAACAAAAAGCCCGCGAAACTGGAATTTGCCACGCGGCCCAAGTGGGCTGTGGCGAGATCCTCTCCGTCAAGACGCAGGATTACTACAACCTGATTACGAGCGAACTTGCCAACGACATCTGGTTCAGCGCAGCAGGACCAGCCGGCGATCTGGTTGCCTTGGACAAGGCACGAGTCGCGGGGCCAGAATATTCTGTCTCGCTGCCGGAAAATGCGACAATGGCAGAGATAATCGACGAACTCTGGACGCTGCCGCGTGACATCGTTTCCGAAGGCTACGATGCAGCGCTGCAAGCGTTGGCGACTCAAGTTCCCATGACGATCCATGAATACAAAACAGGCATGGAAGCATGGAGTTGGATTATCCCAGAGAAATGGACTTGCTACGAAGCCTATCTCGAAACGATGGACGGCGAACGGCTCTTTTCTTATGCTGACCATCCATTGCATGTCGTGTCGTACTCGCTGCCTTTCGATGGAGTAGTGACGCGCAAAGAGCTATTCGATCACCTGCATGTGCATCCGATCATCTCGGACGCGATCCCGTTCCAGTTCAAATACTATGAACGTGATTGGGGGCTATGTTGCAGTAAGGATCTCAAAGATACGCTGAACGATGAAAAGTATCGGGTCGTCATCCGCACCACATTTAGCTACAGTACGCTCAAAGTGGGCGAAGTGGTTGTCCACGGCGCGAGTGATGAATGTATCGTGTTGTGCACTCACCTGTGCCACCCGCACATGGTCAACGACGATCTGTCGGGCGTGGTGGTGGGCATCGATGTGATGCGCGAACTGCTCAAGAAGCGTGATCTGCGCTATACCTATCGTTTCCTGATTGTGCCGGAAACCATTGGGTCAGTCGCCTACCTGAGCCAAAACGAGAATCTCATCCCGACGATGAAGGGCGGCTTGTTTCTGGAAATGGTGGGGCTGGAAAATCCACATGCGTTGCAACTCTCGTTCGATGGCAATACCGAAGTCGATCAGTGCTTCACGCTGGCGATGAAAAAGCACGACTATTCAGCATGGACTGGCGCATTCCGTACCATTATCGGCAACGACGAACGCCAATTCAACGCGCCCGGTGTGCGTGTGCCGATGCTGTCACTGTCGCGGGTGCTGCCGTCTTCCGCACCAAATTCGCCTTACCCGCAGTACCATTCCAGCCACGACACGCCCGACACTGCGCCGCTCCGTCGGCTCGAAGATACCCGCGATCTGGTGCTGGAAATGATCGATGCGCTGGAAAACAATCTAACTCCGGTCAATAACTTTAAGGGTGAGGCGTTCTGCTCACGCTATGGCATCCATATCGATGCGTATGCCAACCCAGAAGGCAACCGGGCGCTGTTCGACATCATGTTCCTGATCGACGGCACGCGCACCATTGCCGAGATCGCCAACACCTGCGGAATCTCATTCGATTCTGCGAAACAGACAATCGATATTTTGGTTCATAATGGGCTAGTGAGTTATGCGTAAGCTGTGTCATTGTAAGCAGTTGAGGAGGGATCGATGAGTCATATCACGATAAACGGGCGACAAATCGGTGATGGTGCGCCCGTCTACATCATTGGCGAAATGTCCGCCAACCATAATCAGGATTTCGATCAGGCCGTCAAGATTATCAAGGCCATCAAAGATGCCGGAGCCGATGCCGTCAAGATCCAGACTTACACCCCAGATACACTGACGATAGACAGCGACAAGGAATATTTTCGCATTGGCACCGGGACGCTGTGGGAAGGCCGCAATCTCTACAACCTGTATAGTGAAGCCTACACGCCATGGGACTGGCAGCCCAAGCTCAAAGAAGTGGCGGACGATCTGGGCATCGACTTTTTCTCTACGCCCTTTGATAAGTCTGCCGTAGATTTCCTTGAAGAAATGAACGTCAAATTCTATAAGGTCGCTTCCTTTGAGATGATCGATCTGCCGCTCATTCAGGAGATCGCCCAAACGGGCAAGCCCATCATTATGTCTACGGGCATGGCGAATCTGGCTGAGATTGATGAGGCGGTCGCCACTGCCCGTGCAGCGGGCGCTACCGAACTGGCGCTTTTGAAGTGTACTAGCGGTTATCCAGCACTCCCAGAAGAAATGAACCTGCTCACTATCCCGCATTTGGCACAGGCGTATAATGTACCAGTGGGTCTTTCGGATCACACCTTGGACATCACAGTTCCGGTGGCCTCCGTCGCCGTCGGTGCAGCCATCATCGAAAAGCACTTTACCCTATCCAGAGACATTCCCGGCCCCGACAGTGCTTTTTCGCTAGAGCCTCATCAGTTCAAAGCGATGGTCGAGGCAGTCCGTGTTACCGAGAAAGCACTTGGAACGGTGTATTATGGAGTCAGCGAGAAAGAGTCTAAGAGCAAGATCTTCCGCCGTTCGCTCTTTGTCGTAAAAGACATGAAAGCAGGCGAGGTATTCACGCCTGAAAACGTGCGTTCAATCCGACCCAGTAACGGACTGCCGCCCAAATATCTGCCTGAAGTATTGGGACGACGAGCCGCCAGTGATATTTCGCGTGGTACCCCATTACAATGGTCATGTGTCGCTGGGGCTTGAAAGTAAGGTCTTGAATCATGCGTATATTAATCGATTCAGATAATTCCGACTGCCATAACATGGGTGATGTGGCGATGCTTCAGATGGCTGTCGCCAGACTGAGCGCTCAATGGCCTGATGCGACTATTGAAGTCATTACAAAAGTACCGGCTTCGCTAGCGATCCACTGTCCCAGCGTGATTCCAGTTGATTACTGGAGTCGTTATAGCTGGCTAGCGGATGACTATCTGCTGGGACGGCTACATACACTTTTGCCAGATCCAACCTCGCACCAATTAGGCGAGTTGAAGCGCACCCTTGAGCGCCATGTCCCGGCTCTTGTCGCCTCAACGATCCGGCTGCGATCTCAGTTGGCGGGGCATGAGATCGGCGATCCTAGAGCTTTTCTTGATACCCTTTCCGAAGCCGATCTTCTGGTCGTCTGCGGATTAGGCGGCTTGACCGACTTTTTCCAGCCGTTGGCCTATCTGGTCTTAAATACACTGGAGATCGCCATGCGGTGCAGCAAACCTACGGCGATGTTTAGTCAGGGAATTGGGCCTATCGAGCACCATGCCCTGCTTTCCAGAGTCAAGGCAGTGCTGCCCAAAGTAGACCTGATCGCACTGCGCGAAAACCGTTCCGGGTTGCCGCTGCTCAAGTCGATGGGAGTCGCACCGGATCGTATAGTCGTTACGGGCGATGATGCGGTTGAACTGGCTTACGAGGCGCGTCCCAACACGTTCGGTAAGGGTATGGGCATTAATCTGCGTGTGGCTGCCAGTTCGGGCGTAGACCACAGCTTTGTCGCTAAGGTTCGTGGCCCCTTGCACCAGTTCGCCAAAACACATAATGCGCCGCTGCTGCCTGTGCCAATCTCGATCTTCAATCCACTCTACGATCCGCAGACCATTCGAGAACTCATGATGGGTTATGATGACACTTCGGATGGGGGAGCACACCTAAATACGCCGCTCAAAATAATTGAGCAGGTAGGTCAGTGCCGGATTGTCGTCACTGGGGCGTATCATGCTGCCGTGTTCGCGCTGGCACAGGGGGTACCCGTCGTGTGTTTGGCAAAAACGGCTTACTATATGGACAAATTTATGGGGCTTGCCGACCTGTTCGGTACGGGCTGTGAAACTGTCATGCTGCAAGATGTGAATTTATCGGAAAAACTCACAGCGGCAATGGAACGTGCTTGGGCAACTGCCGACGAGGTGCGGCCTGTCTTGCTAGCGGCTTCTGTACGCCAGATCGAGTTAGGCCGTAATGCTTATCGTCAGTTGCATGACCAAGTAACCCCCGTAATCCCTGTTCGTGTACTGGCTTAGTCAAAATAACCGGAAACTTAGAAAAGGAATTTAGCATTGGTATCAGTTAAGGCGGCTTCGCAGCCCGAACACACGATACAAAACACCTTTGAACCCAGCACCGCAGGCCCTGTGTTGTTTCTATGTCACTTTTTCGGAGGGATACGCAATGTCGTACACTCCGGGATGATCAACGATGTGCGCGCCCATGGGCTGCCTGCACATCTTCTGGCGAGCAAAACCAATCTTACCAAGAAGCGGTTTACCGCTGCTACGATGACGGTTCAATCCAAGAAAGACACACAGCCCGTTGACGGCAATGATGAGGAACATAGGGAGCTTAAGTCGCCGCCCGTAACGAGCAACTTGATCAAGCTCTACAAGCCGCTGCTGTGGTTTCAGGAAGTCTCGTATTTTCGGCGGAATCATTTGGAGCGCCACCGCCTGCAAGCATGGTGGGAACAGCGTGACCAGCCTGTATGGCGACAGATGCGTTATGCGATGGCTGAATCGCTGGGAATTTTGGGTAGTCAACAACCATTCTACGGCTGGCTAAACGGTACGCTGGAATGGATAAAACATCGTTCGTGGGACATCCAGCCCGCCCGCGAACAAATGAATGAACTCAAGCCATCGGTGGTCGTCGCCACAAGCTGTGGGTCCGAGAGTGAAGAACCCTATCTGTGGGTCGCCCATCAGATGGGCATTCCGACATTGGGCTGCATTCTAAACCTCGATAGCCTGAATGCCCACAGCTTTATTCCAGCCTGTGATCATTATATGGTATGGAGCCAGCACATGAAGGATGAACTGCTAGCCTATTATCCTAATGTGCCAGTGGATCATGTCCACGCGACCGGGATGCCGCAGTTCGACTTCCATGCCCGTGAGGAATTTCGCTGGACTCGTGAGGAAACGCTCAAGCGGTTGGGACTCAAGCCGGGAGATAAGTACATTCTGTACGCCACAGGTCGGCAGTTCTACACGCCCAAAGAGCCGGAACTCTTTGAAGAATTCTCGCGTAAGTGTGCGGAAACGCCCGAACTCAAGGCACATAAAATCGTGGTCAGACCGCATCCAATGGATGAGCTTGATCGCTGGGATCGCTTTGCGACGGCTGATGGACGCATTGTCGTGAGCCGACCTTCAGCCGAAGCGCAGCAGTTCGCTGGCCCAGAGGATCAGGCGCTGCTGGTGAATACCTGTTACCATGCCGATGTATGTACCAACTTCTTTTCAACGATGAGTCTGGACGCTGCGGCGGTTGATACCCCAGTCGTGTGCATCGCCTTCGCTGCCGAAAAAGACAGTCAGGAAGATCGTTACAGCCGCGAATACTACGAAATGGACTATTACAAGCCTATCGTGGCGAGCGGAGGCGTGCGCATGGCCTACGATATGGATCAGCTTATGAGCGAGATCGTCGCCTATGTGCAGGATCGTTCGCGGGATAAAGCTGAGCGTTCCAAATTGGTCGTCAGCGAATGCGGCCCTGTCGATGGCAAGGCCGCCGAACGGATCGCAGACCTGATCGCCGTGCTTGCCGCCGACTACGTCAAGCGTGGCAAAGCATAAGGCATATGTAAGGCAGAATCTTTAGGCGGCAGCAAGGGCAGCCGCCAGATAATGCTAGTTGTAATGATCCCGGCGTAACATTACCTATAGACGCTCCCTTTATCTGATAGCTAAGCCGTATCGAACATCGCATCATTACCCAGAGAAAGGAACGGTGCTCAGCTTTGAGTACCCACAAATAATACATGGCCACTGACATTACAAGCCCACTACAGAAAATATCGCGTGCCGACTTTCTCCCATTTTCCCCACCCTCCGTTTCCGAAGAAGAGATCGCGGCAGTCGTCGCGACCATGCGCTCCAACTGGATCACGACTGGCCCACAGGCGAAGCAGTTTGAGGAAGAATTTACCAAATATATCGGTGGGCAAAGTTCGCTAGCCCTGAACTCATGCACCAGCGCTTTGCATGTGGCATTGGCAGCATTGGACATTGGCCCCGGCGATGAAGTGATCACCACTCCGATGACGTTTGTCTCTACCGCCAGTGTGATCGAGCATGTCCGGGCGACTCCGATCCTTGCTGACGTTGACCCCGAAACGCTGAATATCGATCCAGATCGTATTGCTGAGAAGATTACACCACGTACCAAAGCGATTATCCCAGTCCATTTCGCGGGTCATCCTGTCGAGATGGGTCGCGTCATGGAACTCGCCAAGAAGCATGGCCTGTATGTTATCGAAGACGCTGCCCACGCGCTGCCCGCCGCCTTTGAAGGGCGCATGGTCGGCACGATTGGCGACTTTACCGCGTTCAGCTTTTACGCGACCAAGAATTTAACTACTGCCGAAGGTGGGATGCTCACTGGGTCGCCGGAGAATATCGCGAAGGCGCGGATCTTGAGTCTGCATGGCATGAGCCGCGATGCGTGGAAACGCTACAGCGCCGAAGGTTCATGGTTCTACGAAGTGATTGCACCGGGTTTCAAGTACAATATGCCCGATATTCAGGCCGCGATTGGCCTTGTACAGCTCAAGCGGTTGGCAACCTTGCAAGCCCGCCGTGAGGAAGTCGTCGCGAAGTACAACGCCGCCTTCTCACTCATTCCAGAGCTTCAGACTCCGGCGAATCGGGCGAACGTCAAGCACGCTCATCACCTGTATGTGCTGCGCCTGAATCTGGATCGCCTGATGATTGACCGGGCGCGGTTTATCGAGGAACTCAAGCTGCGGAATATCGGATCAAGTGTCCACTTTATCCCGGTACATATTCACCCATATTTCCGCGATACCTATTCGTGGAAAGCCGAAGATTTCCCGGTGGCCTACCGCGAATATCGCCGGACGGTATCGCTGCCGCTGCATCCGCTGCTCTCCGAAACGGATGTGAACGACGTGATCGACGCTGTAACGAATATTGTTGATTGCTTCAGGCGCTAACTGATGCTTAAACGCGCCTTTGACATCATCGTCAGTGCCAGTGCGTTGATCGTGCTCTCGCCAGTGCTGCTGATCATTGCGCTGGCGATCAAGCTAAACTCTCCCGGCCCCATCCTCTACGGGGCCAAACGGGTTGGACGCGGCGGCGAACCACTTAAGATCTATAAATTTAGGAGCATGGTCGTCGATGCCGACAAACGCGGCCCCGGCGTAACCGTCTCTGGCGATCCGCGTGTTACCCCAATCGGGCGCATTTTGCGGCGCACCAAGCTAGACGAGTTCCCGCAGTTGCTCAACGTTCTCAAAGGCGAGATGAGCTTTGTCGGACCACGCCCCGAAGATCCGCGCTATGTGGCGATGTACACTCCCGAACAGCGGGCGGTACTCAACGTCGCGCCGGGAATCACCAGTTTGGCAAGTCTGCGTTACCGCCACGAAGAATCGATGCTTTCCGGCGATGACTGGGAAAAGCAGTATATCAACGAAGTCATGCCGGCCAAGTTGGCAATCGATATGGAATATGCGCGGCATCCTAGTTTGTGGGGCGACATCGTAATCATGTTCCACACATTCCTAGCGCTGTTCGAGTAGAATATGTGTTTGATGTTCGACCTTAAAATACGAGCCTAAATCGCTAGTGTCTAGCTTTGTAAAACAAGTTCAATTCTATGTAAGAATTGAACTTGTTGTTTGATTTGATTTGATCCGATACGTTGCTGCTTGCCAGATTCGCCCTCACGCTCGCGCCATTTTTCTGCTATGATAAAGTGTCTGCTATCGTGTGACACCCACAACGATCCTTTTCTATCTACCCGATTAACGAGAATTTCTGATGCAATTTGAAGAACTAAAGCTTATCGAGCCGCTGCTGCGTGCAGTACGTGCCGAAGGCTATACCGAACCCAGCCCTATTCAAGCCCAAGCTATTCCGCATGTACTGGCAGGTCGTGACCTGCTCGGCTGCGCCCAGACCGGCACTGGCAAAACGGCGGCGTTCGCGCTGCCGATCCTCCAACGGCTCGTAGCGGCTCCACGCCCACAGGGCAATTTACCGATCCGCGTCCTAGTGCTTTCGCCCACTCGCGAACTGGCCTCCCAGATCGGGGAGAGCTTCGACACCTACGGACGACATACTGGCATGAAGCAGGCTACCGTCTTTGGCGGAGTCAACCAGAACCCACAAATAGACCGCATCCGACGCGGCGTGGATATTCTGGTTGCCACGCCGGGACGTTTGCTAGACCTGATTTCGCAAGGCTTTGTCAAACTGGATCGGCTGGAAGTGCTGGTACTGGACGAAGCGGATCGAATGTTGGATATGGGCTTTATCCATGATGTGCGACGTATTATCAAGGTGATCCCCGTCAAGCGGCAAACGCTATTTTTCTCGGCAACCATGCCCGCCGATATTCTGGATCTCGCCAACAGCATCCTGCACGATCCAGTCAGTGTGGCAGTTACGCCTGTGGCCTCTACCGTTGAAACCATTCAGCAGTCGGTATACTTTGTCGAGAAGTCCGATAAGCCCGCCTTGCTGGAACATCTACTGCGCGATCAGTCGATCAAGCGGGTGCTGGTCTTTACCCGCACCAAACACGGCGCAAACAAAGTCGTGCGCCAGTTGGAGTTAAGCCGTAATCCGGTTCACGCGGAAGCCATTCACGGCAACAAGTCGCAGTCGGCTCGCGAACGTGCTCTAGCGAACTTCAAAGCTGGGACGACTCGTGTGTTGGTCGCGACGGACATCGCTGCACGCGGGATTGATGTGGACAATATTACCCACGTCATCAACTACGATCTGCCCAACGAGCCAGAAAGCTACGTGCATCGCATTGGACGCACGGGTCGGGCGGGTGCATCGGGGGCGGCGTTCTCGTTCTGTGATGTGGAGGAACGCGCCTACCTGATCGATATTGAACGGCTGATCAAAATGCACATCCCGGTAGCCGTTAACTATCCCTACGCCTCGAAGATTGCGCCGCCGCCACCCACCAATCTTGAACCGCGTGGTGGGGGTCGTGGCCCTGTCCAGTCCACGCCGCGACCCGCTAATTCTGTGCCGCGGAGCAATGGCCCAAGTGGCAATTACCGTAATCATCGCCCCAATTCCACCACTCGGAATGGCAATAGTAACGGCAATAGCAGCAATGGCAACAACAGTCAGGGTGGGCAAAACGGATCGGGCAATCAAAATCGTCGCCCGCAGCCGCAAGCGGTGAAGGCTCAACGCGGCAATTAGGGGTACTATATAGGTATATCCTACATGCTCGGCTAACTGAGGGGCGCGATGTCGAACGCTTCACCACTTCCACTCATTGGGCGGCGTTATCGCCTGATTGAACAAATCGGTCAGGGTGGTATGGGGGTCGTCTACCGCGCAGACGATCTCCTAACTGGGCTAACGGTAGCGCTCAAACGGGTGACAACCCGCGCTCAGGATCTCATCTTTGGGTCACACCCCAGCGACACCAACGATGCCCGCCTTGCATTGGCTCAAGAATTCCAAACGCTTGCCTCGCTGCGTCACCCCAATATTATCAGCGTGTTGGATTACGGCTTCGACGATGAACATCAGCCGTATTTCACGATGACTCTGCTCGAATATCATCTCCAGTTCCTCACCGCCGGAGCCAAACAGCCCCTACAAACCCAGATCGACCTGCTGGTGCAGATGCTTGAGGCGCTGGCCTACCTGCATCGGCGTGGCATTTTGCACCGCGATCTCAAACCGGGCAATGTGTTGGTCATGCAGGGGCAGGTCAAAGTGTTGGACTTTGGGCTAGCGGTGATCCATACTGACACCACTAATATGGATATGCCTGTCGGGACGTTAGCCTATATGGCTCCTGAAGTGCTGTTAGATGCGCGACCTAGCCCCGCCTCGGATCTTTACGCAGTGGGCATGATGGCTTACGAACTTCTGGCAGGGCGACATCCCTTTGATGTGCATCATTTGACCCAACTCATCGAAGATATTGCCCATACCGAGCCGGATCTGTCGGAGATCGACCCAGCGTTTGTACCTGTCTTGAGTCGACTGCTGGTCAAAACGCCGGTGGATCGGTACACCAACGCCCGCGACGTGATCGTAGATTTATGTCGGGCTGCCGAGGTAGAACCGCCACAGGAAAGTGTCGCGATCCGCGAGAGCTTTTTGCAGGCAGCACGCTTTGTCGGACGCAAGACGGAATTGACACAGTTAGTTGGTGCGCTCAAGCAAGCTAGTCAAGGCGAGGGTAGCACATGGCTGATCGGCGGCGAAAGTGGAGTCGGCAAATCGCGGCTGCTGGACGAACTGCGAGCGGCAGCTTTGGTGCAGGGCGTATTGGTGCTGCGCGGTCAGGGGATCAGCGAGGGCGGACTGCCCTATCAGATGTGGCGTGATGCGCTGCGCTGGTTGGCACTGCTAGTCGATCTCAGCGACTCAGAAGCCAGTGCGCTCAAAGCACTGGTTCCCGATCTGGGAATGCTGTTGGGGCGTACTGTGCCAGATATGCCCCAACTCGATTCACAGGCTTCCCAAGATCGCCTGCTATCCGTGATCGAAGGCATGTTTCAAAAGCAGCAGCAGCCCACTCTGATTATTCTGGAAGATTTGCAGTGGGCAACAGAAAGTCTAGATGTGCTGGTACGACTCAACACCTTTGTGCATGGCTTGCCGCTGCTGTTCATCGGTAGCTATCGCGATGACGAAAAGCCCGACCTACCCTCTGCACTCCCCGACGCACATAAGCTGACCCTTAAACGGCTAACCGAACAGGGCATCGCGGAACTTAGCGAGTCGATGTTGGGTAACGCGGGGCGCGAGGAACAAATCGTCGATTGGCTCATGCGCCAGACCGAGGGCAACGTCTACTTTCTAGTTGAGGTCGTGCGGGCGCTGGCAGAAGAAGCCGGACAATTAGAGGATATTGGCAAAGTGACTTTGCCCGCCAATATCTTCGCCGGGGGGATCAAGCGCATTGTTGAACGCCGCCTAGAGCGCATCCCTGAGTCGCATCGTCCTCTGTTAGAAGCAGCGGCAGTCGCTGGACGGCAGCTTGATCTGCGGGTCATTGAGGCGCTGTCCGGTTCAATTAACGTTGATCAGTGGTTGAGCGATTGTGCCAGTGTTGCCGTGTTGGAGCTTCAGGAAGGCCGTTGGCAGTTTGACCATGACAAGCTGCGGGCAGCGTCGCTGGCAACGTTAACGCCTGAACGACGGCAAGCGCTGCATAAACAGGTCGCGCTGGCGATTGAATCCGCTTACCCACATACCGATGAACAGGCTTCCGTACTAGCCTACCATTGGAATGCCGCCGGAGATACGACCAAAGAAGCCTATTACGCAGCACAGGCGGGGACACAATCGCTGCGGAGTGGTGCGAATCAAGAGGCGGTACGCTTGCTGAGTCGAGCGTTAGTGTTGGATGTCCAGCTTCACCCCGAATCCCCTTCGCAAGAAACCCGGATTCAACGCTCCCATTGGGAACGCCAAATCGGTGAAGCCTATAACGGCTACGGCGCATTTGCCGATGGTCTGGTTCACCTGCGGGAAGCGCTGCGCTGGCTCGGACTGCCTGTAGTGACTACGCCGTCGGGCATAACCCTCAGTTTGCTGGCGCAAGTGCTGCGTCAAATGGCGCATCGATTCTTGCCGATGCTGTTTGTAGGTCGGCGGCCTGACCAGCGCGAAATTCTGCTCGAAGGCGCACGGATCTATGAACTATCGGCGGTTATGTCGTACAGCCTCGATCAGGTACTTGCTACGCTGCACGAAGTGTTGAGCGGCCTGAATCTTGCCGAGAGCGCTGGCCCCTCGCCCGAACTGGCGATTGGCTATTCAGGGCTAGCGCTGGTCAGTGGTTCCGCATCACTGCACGCCCTAGCACGAGTCTATGGCCCGAAAGGACTGGCGACCGCCCAGTTGGTCAACGATCCCTATGCGTCAGCGCGAGTACTGCAAAACATGGCGCTGTACAATCTAGGGATCGGCAACTGGGACGAAGCCCGCCCGCAGTTTATCGGATCGGCGGAAGGGCTAAACAGGCTTGGCTTCTTGCGCCGCGCCGATACGAGTATTGGGCTGTTGGCAACTTTGAATCTCTTTATCGGCAACTTCGCTGAAAGCATTCAGGGGCATATCTACACCAGCCAACGGTCACGACGACGCGGCGATAGTCAATTGGCGATCTTGACGCTTGCCGAATCTGGCAGTGGGCTGCTGCGAACAGGCAACGCCGACGAAGCCGTTGAGACGCTGGAAAACGCAGTAAGCCAGACCATCGAAGCGTTGGGGAGTAAGACCCCCGGCGGCGATGCCCTAAACGTTTACGGACCACTTGCCCTCGCCTACCTGTGGCAAGGCAATCGTCAGCGTGCCATGCAATTTGCTGATCAGGCGTTAGCCATCGCCCTGAAATCGCAGGGCAGCGTGTTGTACTACTTTTCCGGCTACAGCACTTTGGCGCAAACCTATCTCGAACTGTACGAATCGGGATCGGATGTGCCGCCTGCCGAGCGCCAGAAAATCTTGCAGCAAGCACAGCAAGCCTGCGCTGCGCTTCACAAGTTTGCCCGACTTTTTCCATTCGCAGTGCCACGCGATCTGCTCTATGGCGGGTTGTACGAATGGTTCAGTGGTAAACACACCCATGCGATCACAACATGGCAGAGCAGTCTTGAACGGGCGGTGAAGCTGGCGATGCCTTATGAACAGGGGTTGGCACACTATGAGCTAGGCCGCCATCTCGATCCGAGCGATCCGCAGCGGCAGGAACATCTCGCCGCAGCAGGCGAAATCTTCGAGCGGATTAATGCCGTTTATGATTTGGCACGGGTGCAGACGGCACAAGCGTAATGCTTAACCGCAATTTTTGCTTCGCTTACGGGCTAAACTACCAAAAAACTACGTAGAACTACGAATAGACCGGACGGCTGAACATCGCTAGACTGTTATCAGGTTCATCAAGTTACTACTTTAACTAATCCACTAGAGTAGTAATCTGAACGCTGATTGCTCAGCCCCTTATGTATCTCCGGTTAGCAGGTGCGGGCGTGTAAACACAACGACACCCCGCATCCCTCTTTTGATGTATAACGATAACGCTAGCTTAGGCTGGCGTTTTTGCATTCTAATCGGGTTTCGATTCTAGGGCTGCTTGCGCCCGTGCCAGATCGTCGGTGACTCCGAGGCGTTGGAAAATCTCACAGGCGGCGGTCAGATGGCTTTGACGGGCAGCATCCTGTAGATCGAGATGTCGCCCGATCTCGTAGTGGGTCAAGCCTTCTTCGTAGGGGATGTTAAGCCGTTGAGCATGGTGCAGTGCTTTTGCCCACGCCTTGTGCGCCTTCGGCAGATTGCCCGCCAACCATGAATAAACGCCCTGCACCCGCCACGCATAGGGCTGCGCCACTGGGAAAATCAGCGCGAAGTTATGCAGCGCTCGACTCATCTGGTAGGCAAGCTGGCGCAACGTGGCTTGGTCGGCAACATCGCTGTATTCGTACAACGCGAGGATGGCGTTGGCAGCACCCGCATAACCCATCAATGAATAATGTGTCGTCGGCAGCGATCCGCTGATCAACGTTTTGACCTGACGCACGGCTTCTAGCGCACGCTCCGGTTCATCGCACTTCAAGTAGTAGGGAGCCAAGCCGCCATAAGCGTAGATTTTCATGGCGCGGTCTTCGCCCAACAGCGCGTCAATATCCATCGCGGCGAGTTTGTCGGTTTCTTCGAGATAGCCAATCGGCATGGGCGCAATCGCCTCACCGACCAAGCCCCACGCCACCGCTTGTTGGCTCCGCGAACGCCGCGCCGCCACTGTGATGTCATGCATCAGTTCGGCACTTTGGGCGAACTCGCCGTGATAGTAGCGTACCCATGCCATGCCAAGTGTCGCTTCCACCAAGCGCTGCCAATCGCCAATCTGCCGGGAAGTATCAATCGCTTCCTGCAACGCAGCAACGGCGGGTTCCCACTGCGCGACTCCATCATGGTACACGCCATCAAGCACCAGCACCCAGCATAGCGATTGCAGATGCTTCAATTCGCGGGCGATGCGCTGCGCTTGTCGGAAATAGGCTCTGGCGATAGGGTGCATCGTGATCAGCCCGAAGGTCATGGCACTGGTCGCGCTGGCCCGTGCCAATTCGGGCGTTGCCACACTGACTTCCATCGCCAGATTAAGTGTCCATAGGCCGGAATGTGCCGTTGGGATAGTGGCATTATCGAAGTAATAGGCTTCCGCGAGACGCTCATAGGCGACGGTTGCGTCTAGTTTGATCGCGTCGGATGCTTGTGAATTTTGCCCACTGCGATGGGGCAGGAAACGGTAAGCCGCTTGTCCGACCATTAGCCGCATAATATTACCAATTAAGCCTACAGTGGTGCGTGGTTCGGGGTAGCCCAGCAAGATCAGCGCTTGCCGTGCGTGGGTTTTGCCAGCGGTGAGATCGCCCAGTGCTGAATATGCCTCAGACAGCAGCCGTTCCAGATGTCCACGTTGGGCGCGTGAATCGGGATCTTGACCCAGCAGCACCATCGCCCGTTCCAAAAACGTGATCGCGTCATGGTGCGCTCCGGTAGTCATCGCATAATCGCCTGCCAGCGCCGCATACTTGCGCTCCATATCCTCATTGCCTGCCACATTCCAATGATAGGCCAGCATGGCATAATGGGCGGGTGCATCAGGATAGACCGTGAGAATGGCTTCTGCCGCCTGACGATGCAGTTCCTTGCTTCTTTCCGGCGAAAGTTCCCTGAGCAAGCCATCGCGCAGTTTGTCGTGGGCAAAACGCCAGTGTCCATCCAGCACCGTCAGCACCGCCGCATTGGCGCAGTCGGTCAGCCACTGCTCAAGATCCATGTTAGGATCGAGAACATGCAGGACATCGGTATCGAGTTCGCGCCCTAACACTGCCGCCGCTTGCAGCAGTGGACGTGCTTTCTCTGGGGTACGGCTCAGGCGGCGGCGCACGATATTCTGGATACCACCCGCGAAGACTCGCTGCGGTAAGGTCGTCTTGCCGATCTGGTCGAGTTGGCCTGCTTCCTCGGCCAGCGCCCGCACCACTTCGACCAGAAAGAAGATATTCCCTTCGGTTTCGCGAGTCAGCAGATCAATCACGGCGGGCTGTCCACCGCCGGGGCCAAGCATCGATTCGCTCAATTGCGCGATGCTCTCATTCGAAAGTGGGGTTAATTTGAGAGTCCCGGCTCCCGGCAGCTTGTGCGGAATATCCGGTTGTTCGTCATCGCGATAGGTTCCCACGAACAGAATCGGCAAATTCTCAACGATACGCTGCAAACGGCCTAGCAGTTCAAGGTCTTCCGTCGCCCAATGTAGGTCTTCGAGGATAACCATGAGCGACCCGTCATGGCGGCGGAAAATGTCCTCGATCTCTGAGAACAGCCGATCTTGAGTCGCGTGCGGACCGAGGGGTGGCGCGTCGGGAATAGAGCGGTCAAGCAACGCTTCGAGATCCGGGATTAGCGGCTTGAGTACCCCCGCTTCGAGATCGCTGAGTTCGACGGACAGGCACAGCCAGCGCAAGATAGGCCGCCAAATATAATACAGCCCGCCGCCCTCGCTAATCGCCTGACCGCGTGCCACTGACACACCACGCACCAACGCTAAGGTGCTAAGTTCATCGATTAGTCGCGATTTGCCGATGCCACTTTCGCCACCGATGAGCCACACGCTGCCTTCGCCATCTATCGCTTCTGCCAAGACGCTGGAAAGCTGTGCTAACTCAGCATCGCGCCCGACCAAGCGTGCCGCCTGCAAGAAACTCTCGCGGGTAGCCGAGGTTTCGGCGGGCAGGGATTGAGGACTGGCCTCGTTCAATGCGGCGATCACGTCGGCAGCATTGGGGAAGCGATCATCGGGGTGCTTGGCAAGCAGCCGCGCCAGAATCGTCGTTAGTCCGTCGTCCAAGCCAATCGACTCGACATCAGGGCTAACCGACACAATCTGATTGATTAACTGGCTCAGATTATCGGTGTTGAACGGATGATGCCCTGCTAGCACTTCATAGGCGATCATGCCCACCGCATATAAATCGCTGGCAATCGTTGAAGGGTTGCCTTCCAACAGTTCCGGCGCGATATAAGCCAGCGTTCCTGCCGTGCCGAGCGAATCTTTGCCTTGCCCTGCCTTGATCGATAGGCCGAAGTCCAACACTTTGACCTGCCCATTTTGCACAAGGATATTGCCCGGTTTCAAGTCGCGGTGCAGAATGCCACGCCGATGCAGATATTCCAGCGCCCGCAAAACCTGCGCGAGAAAGGCGATTTGTACCTCAAGCGGCTGGTCGCTGCTGGCTTGGCTGATGCTCATTACATCGTTGAGCAGATCCATTGTGAAGTACGGTTGGCGATCTTCGTCGAAGCCGAAATCGAGTACACCGATAATGTTGGGGTGATGCAGCGAGGCGAGAGTCTGGAACTCCTGCGCCAGCAGCAATCGCAGATCGGCGGCGCTGGTGGTGTACGACGAAAATATCAAATGTTCAGTGGGAGCCAAGACACGCTTGAGCGCGACACGATCCCCGGACAAGCGATCCGTTGCGCGGAAGACGCTGCCCATTCCGCCAGCGCCAAGCTGGTCAAGGAGTTTGTAACGTTTGCCGATGATCTGAGCGGGGGCGTTGGTTATTACAGCCACGAGTCATCCACCCCTATTTAGTTAAGTGAAAGGCGTTTGGGCTATTATAACGAGGAAGCGGATCGCTGTCAGGTAAAAATTAGATAATCCATCTTTCTATAACACGGTGGCAGTCAGTACATAGTGGTTGCGGCTAAGGGTGAAGGCACAACCTATAAAATAATCACAGTGGTGAAAAGTTACGAAACAGTTGACTCGTTGTCCGAACGTGCGCGTATTCCACCATTGAACAAGGATATAATCAAATTTTCAATGATGAGGCAACCAGTGTAAATGCTTATGAACCGAGTATTACTTTATGCGAATTGGATTTTAGTTGCTGGTGGTGCCTTATCATTGCTAGTTTCACTGCTGTGTCTAGTAATAACCATTGTATTCGGAGAGTGGAACTCTAGCATTACACTTTACTGGTTAACCTTTTCTGAACGATTTTATGATGACTTGATGTCCACTAACTTGTGGGCATTTGTAATCATTGGAGTCTTGTTTGCAGTTTTAGCCATTTCTTCTTATCTGCTGGCCCAAGCCAAGCGTTATAGCCAAATCGGTGCGCGTGCTGTTTTCTTGGCACTCTTCGCTGTTGTATTGACGTTCGGCATTGATTTTGTTCGCTTTTTCCAATTTGGACCATTTGGCGAATGGGAACATTTGCAGACCATTAACTTGAACAACCACGTCTATCACTTACTACTTTTTGCCTATGATAAAAGCGAAATCACCTTTTATAGATTCTACGAGTGTGACCAAATCGACCTATTTTGTCAGGAGCTTTACAGTACCGTGCCTATAGGATCGCCGACGCCACCCAACGACAAAAGGATTGTTCTTGTCGTCAATTCACTTACAAAAGCAATCTCGTTACAAGTATATGGTGAAATCGTCTATACCCGACAACCTCAATAGGTTGTAGAGAGAAACGTAAGCCATTCTTTCTAAATCATTGCGAGATGAGTTATTAAAAGCGAGGCCAGAAATCTATCTGGCCTCGCCCGTTGGTAAACTCTGCTAAAACGTGCTTAGGCGTTCATGCCTTGCGCGCTGAACAGGCTAGCATGGATCAGCTTATCGTCCCACAGCAAGCCGCTGCCCGTGACCTGATCGCTGGTCAGGCGGACATCTTTGCCCAGACCAACCGAATCGTAAGTTTCGTCTTTTGCGTTCTGCGCCGATTCAAGGAACTGTTTGGCATCGGCGGTTGGTTCGGCTGCTTCTGTTTTGTGTTCGACAGCATCCAGCGCATAGATTCGCATCAGCTTAGGCCACAGGGTGCGTAACGTTTCGGCGTGGTCGAACAGATCACCGCCGACAATCCTGCCATTGATCGCGACCAATACGCCTTGCGCTTCGGGCGTAGCAAAAGCGTCAAGATATTCTTTCAACTGATCGCTGGTCTGGTCATAGACATCTTTCAAGGCGCTGGTCGGTGAAGGAGTCCCATGACTGCTGATCTTGCGATCCACTTCGCGCCATACGGCAGATTGGTCGGCAGCGAAATGAGCATCCGAGTTCACTAGCATCCGGGCGGTTACGCTTTCGGTCTGGGCTTTACGCAAACTGTAATGCGATGATGAGGTGCCGCTAGGGGTAAAGCCTCGGCTCTGATATGACCAACGTCCCCGCTCGACACAGCTTACCGGAATCTCCAGATCGCTGGTGGCGGGAACCAACAGCGAGGTGTTTAGCACACGGTTCTGCTTGGCTCCGACAAGTTCTTCACCCACCACCAATAGAATGGGCAGTGCGCCTGTATTATGGACAGAGAGCGTGGGGACCCTGCCGCCTTCGCTTACCTCTTTAATCTCAACTTCTTTGGCATTCATGGCTTCGTCAAGGGTTCGATACTTGCGATCATGACCATTTTGGATGTGCAGGGGATAGACCTGCATATTGTGATACGCCTGCGGTTGCCCAATCGCTATACCAGTTAAAAACGTCGCCAGTTGGTTCATTTCTCTGCCTCCATACTTTACCGTTTATACTTGGGCTGTGAGGGAGATCTTTAACGACAACGCCAGTATACCATAGATTGTAATATAGTGGATAACTATCCAATTCAGAACTTGCAAAAAAAAACGGTAAAAAAAAGAAAAACTCCCTTTGCAGTCAATAGGCCGCTGTAAAGGGAGTTTGCTAATTATCGGGTTGTGAAGCGGTGAGGGGTATGATGAAATTTTAAGGCTAAGTGCGAGATGCTGCTCAGGCAGAGCGCATCCCTGCTGATGGCGTGGGTGTTTGAGCACTGCTACCCATCCCGCGCAACCGGAACGCCAGAACGATAAACATGATCCCGAACACAATGGCATAGCCGCCAATGAGCCACAGTATCGTCAACGCGCCGACACCGGGCTGGATCGCCAGCAGAATGCCAAAAATGATCGACAGCACGCCGCCTAGTCCAAGCATCCACTCGTTGGTAATCGTTTCGCGCAACCGGATTGCTGCGATAATCTCGAAGATGCCCGTGACAATAGCCCACGCCGCCATTACCCAAATTAGGCTAGTGACAACCACTCCGGGCGCGATAAAGCTGAAAATGCCCAAACCAATACCGACTAGCCCTTCAATCAGAGTTGCCCACCATGCCTTATGTCCAGAACGACCTGTTAGGGCAGCCGCCACAGCGAATATGCCATCGACCAGCATATACGCGCCAAACAAGTTGACCAGCACCAAAATGGCGGTAATGGGCCATATAAGTGCAGCCAAGCCAAATAAGATCGCCGCAACGCCACGTATTGCGAACATCCACCACATACGCGATACACCAGTCATTGTGAACTCCCCTCTTTGATGTGCCTTAACTCAGCCCTCATTTTAACGTGGGTTTGCTAAAAAAATACCAAATTCAGTATAAAGTACCTAAAGGATTCTATTCAGATCTGTTGCGATGCGTTAGTGCGTCAGAGAGTAAATTAACGGCAAGCAGCGTGAGCATAATCGCCACGCCGGGCGCAAGAGTCGCCCATGGCGCGACACGGAAGGTTTGCCGCCCTTCTGCCAGCAGTGCGCCCCACTCCGGCAGCGACGGGTCGCCGCCAAAGCCCAAAAAATTGAGCGTCGCCGCGTTGAGGATCGCCCAACTCAAGGTCACCGTACCGAAGGCGATTAGGGTACTAAGCATATTCGGTAAGAGATGAAACACAAGGAGTCGCAGTGGCGTTACGCCTGTGGCTCGTGCTGCCTCGATATAAGGCTGTGTGCGCGTGGCGAGTGCCGCCGCCCGTGTCACTCGTGCATAGGCCGGGAAGCCAGCCAAGCCGACTGCTACCGCGACTTGCAGAGATCCATTGCCCATCAACGCTACAATGCTCAGGGCGATCAGCAAACCGGGAAAAGCCAACAATGCGTCAAGCACCGCGACGATCACTTGATCGAGCCAACTGCCTATATAGCCCGCCAGTATCCCGACGATTAAGCCGGGGATAATCGCCAGCGCCACAGAGATCAAGGCGGTTCCGAGCGTCAAGCGCCCGCCGTACAAGACCCGACTCAGCACATCGCGCCCCGCCCAATCCGTGCCTAGCGCATAGCGCGTCGAAGGCGGCTTTAACTCCTGACCAGTTTCGCCAAAAAGTGGATCATAAGGTGCGATGGCAGGAGCCGCTACGCCCAGCGCGATAATAAACGCCAGCGCTAGTAAGGGTAGTGCTACGCGCCACTTGATCGAGAGGCGGGAATCGCCTTGAGTGAACAGAATCAACCCCTTAGCACCGTTGCCCTAGCGAGTCGCAATGAAATAGTCTGCACAGATAATTGGTAAAAATAAGCAAAGCTCCTGTTATTGGGGATACCGTTAATTCGCTCTTGCACGAACCGCAATAGATGATTCATTGACACATCAGAACAAATGAGCTATCTTTATAGTGTCTAGCAATGACTACCCTTCACCACACAGATGATTTAACCACAAACCGATCAATTTTTCTTACAGAGGGAATACGCTCAATATGTTGAATCTGAATTCCATTATGGTAGGAACGAAACAAGTCAAGGCGTTAACGTCCTTCTATGAAAAGGTCATTGGAAGGCCACCGGATATGGCTGATACTGAGAATGGTTTCTATGGTTGGCAAGTTGGCAGCGCGTATTTTTCAGTATTAGATCATTCCGAGATGGGGGGGAACACCAAAGACCCCGGGCGCTTGATGTTTAATTTTGAAACCGCGCAGGTCAAAGAGGAATTTGAGCGGTTGAAGGCTGCTGGCGCGGTAGTCATACGCGAACCTTCCGCCATGGGGGGTGGGTGGCTGGCGACACTGGCTGATCCTGATGGAAACTATTTTCAATTAGTGACCCCCATGTAATCGTAAGTCGTCCCGATGGTAGGTCATCCATTGGTCGATATTCGACTCTTTTGTATGCGTTTGGGAGTCTGGTGATTTCAAATAACACCGAAAATGACCCTCGACACGGAAGCAATCCCTCTCCTTCGGGAGAGGGATTTAAGCTCAGTGATTACGGGGTCGCCGTGATGAAGCCCACTGTCGGCGGGGCAGCGGTTGGTCCCCCAGTGATAACGGGCGGGACAGTTGGTCCGTTGGTCGATGTGGCAGCGGCGACGGTTGGAATGGTGGTTACTGCTGCCTGACCCGCTAACGAGACTGGAATACTCCCCTGAGTCGCGACCCCGCCCGCCGCATTCACGGTATACGCAACGATATAGCCCACTGCCGGAGCGCCCGGTTGCGTGAAGCCCACCGTAACCTGCCACGGGCCAACAGCACCCGCACCCGCCTGAATCACACCAAGAACGCTGCCTAACACCTGATAGTTGGCGTTGAGTACCTGTACCCCGACTCGGCTGTTGAAAGCTGATCCGCTGCCTGTGACCACGACTGCATTCCCCACGACCAACGCATTGATCGAAGGCGACGTGATAAACAAGTTGCTGCCACTTGTACTACTGCCGCCACTAGTGGAATTACCCACGTTGGTAGCCTGTGGGGTAGCGGTAGGCGTGCCATTGCCCACATTGGCAAGAAACAATGCACTGGCTCTGACCGTATTATCGGTTGTCGAAACGGTGAGCGATACGCTAGTTGGGCTGTTGAGCGCCGTCCCGTTCACCGTATTCGGCAATTGGAACGCGAAACTCAAAATTCCCCCTGCGCCAATCGTCAAATTTTGCGCGATGGGCGTTGTGCTAGTGGCAGCGTCGGCAGGCGAAAGAAACAGATTCACACTGGAACCTGTCGGGAACCCTGCGATTACCACCGTAATCACCGTACCCGGCGCGCCGCTGATTGGGTTCAGACCCACGATAGGCGTATTTAGCACAGGCGCGAGGGTCGGAGTCGCTGGCGGGGCCTCGCCTAGATTGCACGCTACGCTGGGCAGCACGAGTACGCATAACAGGATGCCGATAAAACGCTTCATAAGGTTCCCTTTTCTTTTATTGTGCCGCTAATTACATCGTTTGCGACATCGCCGCCAATACTGCCGGGAGCAGTTGCTTCTTACGCGAAACGACTTCCGGCGCGTCAAGCGTATGATTATTCAGGTGTGCATAGGGCAGCGCTGCAATCACTCGTGGCTGTCCAGCAACGACCAGTTGACTGTTGCCATCGACCACATCTGTAACCATCAGCAAGGCTAATGCTAACCCGTTTGATGTGGCGAGTTTGTCTAGCGCTGCGTACAGTTCATCGAGGCGTGGAGCCAGTTCACGAAAATTGGCAACCTCGACCTGCGCGATCCCGGCATTTAGCCCACCCGAATTGTAATACTTGAGATCGCTGTTGACGACTTCATCCGCCGAACGAGTCCCAAGCCCCGCGCCAGCTGCCAATAGGTCTTGCCCCAAAACAGTCAGGGCAGACAGACGCTGTTTTTCGCTCGACTGAGCCGGAACCAACCCTGCCATGACGGTGAGGCGCAGTGCGGCTTCGCGATCTCGATCCGTGGTGGTGGGGGAACGGAAGACGAGCGTATCGGACAGAATACCGCATAACAGCAAACCTGCAATTGGCGGCGCAAACACATTACCAGCGCCAATGCCCCGTTCAGCCACCAATGTTGAGCAGCTACCAACTGGCTCAACCCGAAAGCGGATCGGCATGACCGTTGGCGCGTTGCCCAATCGGTGATGATCAAGCACTTCCAACAGTTCCGCATCTTCCAAACCGGGGATAGATTGCGCTGGCTCATTGTGATCGACCATGATCAATTGGCGGTGCGGGGGTGCCAGCAAGGCCGCTTTGCGGCATAGCCCCAAGTAGCGCCCTGCTTCGTCCACGACGAGAAAATCGTCCTGTTCGGTACGCAGCGCTTGCCCGATAATATCGCGAATATGTTCATCTGCTTCGAGGACCGTTCCCAGCGAAACCACAGCGGTTTCGACCAGTCGATCAAAATCTTTAGCAAGCGCCAGCACAGAAGCCGAACCGAGGGCTTCTGCCATCGCCGCAAAGAGTTCTGCGCCCGAAAGCAGCCCAATGGGAATATCGTTTTCGTCGAGGATCGGTGCAGGGCGGCGTGTTCGGGCAACACTCCGGCACGCTTCGAGCAGCGTTTGCCCTTTACGCAGTGAAGGTTGAGGTTTAGCAATATCTCGGACACGTCCCCATACATCCGAGATGAGGGGCGGCGGTTCAATGGCGAAGCGTTGCAAGGCAAACGCCGTTTGCGCATTGATTTCGCCCGCCCGTCCCGCGAGATAATCGCCCGTACCATCCGTGTTCAGCAGCCAAGCATAGCCGACTGCTGAAGCAATCGCGTCTGTATCTGGATTGCGATGGCCTATGACCAGGATTGTCTCTGGATTTTTCATGCGATCTCCGTCATTGTCTGTGCTTGATGGTGTAGTTGGGTAGGTAGTGATGGGTGCAACAGCTAGCATGGCTCACAAAATCCTATACTTTGATGATTCTACGCTGTTCTATGATACACTCACCACCGTTACTAATGGGCTTAAGATTTGGTCAGGCTTACCAATTGACTCACATAGTTTATACGGTTACAGTACGCCCGTATAGTTTTTGGCTAAGCAACTTGCTGGATATTTAACCGTGTGAAGGTGAAAGCATCTTTTGTTTCACCTTTTACACGTTAATATAATGTTCTTGGTTCAAGCTCATTTGGAGAATTGCACATGAAGCATTTGACTCGTTTTCTCCTCAGTTGTTGTCTCGTTGCGCTGGCATTGGTCTTCACAGCGTGTGCGCCTGCCGCGACAGCAACTCCCGCACCAACGGCTACTACAGCCGCCCCGACGACAGTTCCTGCGACGGCGGCTCCAACAACGGAAGTCCCTGCCGCGACGATGGCAGCGACAGAAGCGCCTGTAATGGCAGCCACTGATGTTGCCATGCCTGCGGCGACGATGGCCGCAACAGAGGCCGCGATGGCTCCCGCGACCATGGCAGCCACGATGGCTCCCGCGACCATGGCAGCCACAACCGCTGTTGTTGTGCCAGCGGCTGGTGGGATCAAGATCGGTGTCGTGACCGACGTAGGCCAGATCGATGACCGCAGTTTCAACCAGAGTGCTTGGGAAGGCGCAGAAGCTGCCGCCAAGGATCTGGGTGGGACGGCGAAGTATCTGGTACCAAGTGGGCCAGAAGACTACGCTGGAAACATTCAAGCATTTGCCGATCAGGGGTATAACGTCATCGTGACGGTTGGGTTCGCGCTCGGTGATGCGACCGCAGCCGCGGCGGCGAAATATCCCAAGATCAAGTTTATCGCGGTAGACGCGTTCCAAGGTACAGAAACCGCCAATGTGACCGGGTTGATCTTCCCAGAGGATCAGTCGGGCTTTTTGGCAGGTGTTTTGGCAGCACGGCTGACCAAGACTGGCACGATTGCCGCTGTCCTCGGCACGGATCAAGTACCGCCCGTGGTACGCTTCAAAGAAGGTTATGAAGCGGGTGCCAAGTACACCAAACCCGACATCAAGATTATCTCGACCTACTATCCGGGTGGGTTAGACAAGGCCTTCAATGACCCGGCATGGGGTGCCACCACCGCTGGTCAAGCGATGGACAGCGGCGCGGACATCGTGTTCGGTGCTGGCGGCAAGACAGGCAATGGCGCGCTGCAAGAAGTTGCCAAGCGTACCACCAAAGACAAACCGCTGTATTGCATCGGCGTTGATACCGACCAGTGGTTGACACTGCCTGAGGCGCATCCGTGCCTCGTGTCCAGCGCTCAGAAACTCATCGTCCCCGGCGTGTCAGGCTTGATCAAGCAGGCCGCCGATGGCACCATCAAGGGCGGTAACTTCGTCGGTACGGTTGCCCTCGCGCCGTTCCACGACTTGACCTCAGCTGTCCCGGCTGATGTTGCCAAAGAACTCGAAAGCCTCAAGGCTGACCTCGACAGCGGCGCGATTAAGCTCGTTGCCGAAGCCGGCAGCCCCAAGCTGACCGTTACCACCAAGGGTGGTGCAGCCGCACCTGCTGCAACCATGGCAGCCACTGATGTTGCCATGCCTGCTGCGACAATGGCTGCGACAATGGCCGTTGAAGCACCTGCAGCCACGATGGCAGCCACGATGGCTCCTGTCGCCGCGACCATGGCAGCCACAACCGCTGTTGTTGTGCCAGCGGCTGGTGGGATCAAGATCGGTGTCGTGACCGACGTAGGCCAGATCGATGACCGCAGTTTCAACCAGAGTGCTTGGGAAGGCGCAGAAGCTGCCGCCAAGGATCTGGGTGGGACGGCGAAGTATCTGGTACCAAGTGGGCCAGAAGACTACGCTGGAAACATTCAAGCATTTGCCGATCAGGGGTATAACGTCATCGTGACGGTTGGGTTCGCGCTCGGTGATGCGACCGCAGCCGCGGCGGCGAAATATCCCAAGATCAAGTTTATCGCGGTAGACGCGTTCCAAGGTACAGAAACCGCCAATGTGACCGGGTTGATCTTCCCAGAGGATCAGTCGGGCTTTTTGGCAGGTGTTTTGGCAGCACGGCTGACCAAGACTGGCACGATTGCCGCTGTCCTCGGCACGGATCAAGTACCGCCCGTGGTACGCTTCAAAGAAGGTTATGAAGCGGGTGCCAAGTACACCAAACCCGACATCAAGATTATCTCGACCTACTATCCGGGTGGGTTAGACAAGGCCTTCAATGACCCGGCATGGGGTGCCACCACCGCTGGTCAAGCGATGGACAGCGGCGCGGACATCGTGTTCGGTGCTGGCGGCAAGACAGGCAATGGCGCGCTGCAAGAAGTTGCCAAGCGTACCACCAAAGACAAACCGCTGTATTGCATCGGCGTTGATACCGACCAGTGGTTGACACTGCCTGAGGCGCATCCGTGCCTCGTGTCCAGCGCTCAGAAACTCATCGTCCCCGGCGTGTCAGGCTTGATCAAGCAGGCCGCCGATGGCACCATCAAGGGCGGTAACTTCGTCGGTACGGTTGCCCTCGCGCCGTTCCACGACTTGACCTCAGCTGTCCCGGCTGATGTTGCCAAAGAACTCGAAAGCCTCAAGGCTGACCTCGACAGCGGCGCGATTAAACTCGTTGCCGAAGCGGGTAGCCCCAAACTGACCGTCACCAAAGCTGGTGCGGCTGCTCCCGCTGCCACCATGGCGGCGACCGACGCTGCCATGGCTCCTGCTGCAACGATGGCTCCAACTGCGGCGATGATGGCGGCGACGGATGCTGCCATGCCTGCCGCGACAATGGCTTCTACCGATTCGGCTGCCGCTGCACCCGCCAGTGGCAATCTTGTCGTTGGCTTCGTGCTTGTCGGGCCAAAGACGGACAAAGGCTGGAGCGAAGCACACTACGAAGCCTCCGAATATCTGAAAGCCAAAGTACCCGGTGTAACTACCAAGGTTATCGAGGCACTTGATCCCAATGTGACACTCGCGCAGATCGTCCAGAACTTGAAGGACGAAGGCGCAAAGTTGATCTTTACCACATCCGACTTTTTCCAAGACGACACAACCGCGTTGGCGAAAGCGAATCCCGATATTACCTTCATCAACATTTCGGGTGATGCGGTACATAAGGGTGATGCTCCCGCTAATCTGGGCAACATCATGGGTCGCATGGAATACACGAAGATGATCGCAGGTTGTGCTGCCGCGCTCACGACCCAGACCAAGAAGATCAGCTACCTCGGCCCGCTGATCATCCCCGAAACACGCCGTTTATCGGCTTCGGCCTATCTCGGCGCAAAGTATTGCTATACCAAGTATCGTGGTGGCAGTGACGCCGATCTGAAGTTCGATGTCAAGTGGATCGGCTTCTGGTTCAATCAACCCGGTCAGACTCTTGACCCGACAGAAGTAACCAATGGCTTCTATGATGCTGGCTCCGATGTTGTCCTATCGGGTATCGACAGCACCGAAGCGATTGTGGTTGCCAAGCAGCGTGTCGACAAAGGCCAGAAGGTCTATGCTATCCCTTATGACTTCAAGGGTGCGTGCGATCTCGGCCCATCGGCCTGCTTGGGTGTACCATACTTCAACTGGGGGCCTGCTTACGTCAAACTCGTGACGGCCTTCAAAGCGGGGACATGGAAGCCAAGCTGGGATTGGAACGGCCCCGACTGGACCGACATCAACAATCCTGATACATCCGCTGTTGGCTTCCTTCCGGGGCCAGCCCTGCCCGCTGATCAAAAGACGAATCTGGATGCGTTCATCAAGGATCTTGCGAGTGGATCAGTGAACTTGTTCAAGGGGCCAATGAAGTATCAGAGTGGCAAGGAATTCTTGGCTGACGGCAAAGCCGCCACCGACGACGAGATCTGGTATATGCCGGAACTCCTCGAAGGCATGGTTGGCGAGAGCCAACCCAAGAAGTAAATCGACTCTGATTTTCGCTTAGTCTTTACATTTACCTCACCCTAAGTCTCTCTCCATATAGTTATGTGGAGGGAGACTTACTCATTACGGGATGATTTGGTAAATTTAGTGGAACAGTTAAGGGACAGCGTAGCAGGCCGACAGGGCAATGGGACGAGTGCCCACGAGGTGGAATGCAAGAGAGTGGCAGCCAAAGTGGGCTGAGGTTAAAAAGCCGAACAAGCCAGACAAACCGTAGTATTTAGCGATGAAGCGGGGTTTTAACTTTTAGCCCGGATGGTCAGTACCGACGCGCCCTTACAGGATTTCTTCAACCAGCATTTCATTACCAGCGTTGCCACAGTACGTAATCGTCATATTATTTGTATCAAATGTCCATTTTTCTACACCGCTATCGGCAAGACCCTTCGACATTTCTAGGTAATCTATTGTGCGCTGGCTATGAGGGTCCAAGTATTCAAGGAGTTTCTCTCGATTGCTCGTTTGGGCAACGGTGAGCGTCTCGTGCGTTGGCAGAGAAACGACTTTATGACCATGACTCCCAAAATACTCCGAATGCCCATCGGTTATGAATGAATCATATTTATCCACTCCAATAGCCTTAAGCGCCTGTAAGTATTGAGGGAGCGTTTCCGCCTTACCAAATTGGTCGTGGATTTCGTTAATTTGTTCTATGGTAAACATAATTTACATCTTACCTGTAAGTTATCATCTTGTCTATAATTTCGCAGCTTTGATAGGCGCTGCCATGCGACAACGGCCTTCAACAAGGCATCGTCGGAACCCGCAACGATCAGTATCGTGTGACAACGCACAGTAACATTCGAAAACGAATGGTGCCGAGAACTTCTATAAAGACCTCAAGAGCATCATATCAAAGAAAGCTACCTTGATCATCCGCAGCTATGCTTGGCGACACAATAGCCGTATGCTGAACACACTTAACAGCATACGTTTTCAACACACGTTTACAATTCTGCTCTAGTCCGTCTGCTTGCAACCCAAGTTGCGCCAAGTTAATTAGGATCGGCAGGCGGATTTAGAGGCGTTTCGCTGTCCGGTTGTAAAACAATCCACGTTTGACTCCAAGCTTCAATTCCTTCGATGATGGGACTGAGGGCGTAGCCCTTTTCGGTCAACGCATACTCAACCCGAATTGGCGATTCGGGCCATACCCGCCGCAGGATAATCTGCTCACGTTCCAACTCTTTCAATCGCTCGGCTAACACACGGTCACTGACCGGACACAGATATTCAGTGATTTCGGAGAAGCGCATTGGGCCATTCATCAGCGCTTTAATGATAAGCGCAGTCCACCGTTTAGTGATGATCTCGGCGGCTACCTGATAGCGTTTGCACAAAGGTTCGATAGGGCGCATGGTAAAGTGGAATCCCTTTCAGCGGTTGTCGTGTATCCCCTGCCAGCAATCCATAAAAGAGTGCCTTGACAAGAACCGCTTATTTAGTTATAGTTACTAACTTATAGTAACCTGCTTATTTATCGTAAGCAAGTGTCATTACTCTATATAAAGGAAACCAACTATGTCCTGGCAGATCGACACCCACCACTCAGAAATCACGTTCAAAGTTCGCCACCTCATGATCAGTAGTGTCTCCGGCGCATTTACCGATTTCAAGGGAACCATTGAATTTGACCCCAGTAACCCTGCTAAATCCGAGATCAACGTCGAAATAGATCCGGCGAGCATCACCACTCGTGACGGTATGCGCGACGGTCATCTCAAGTCACCCGATTTCTTGGATGTTGCGACTTATCCTACGATGAGCTTTAAGAGCACCAGCATTGTGGCAACTGATGACAAAAATGGTGTCGTCACCGGCGATCTGACCATGCACGGCGTTACCCACCCGTGCACGCTAAAGGTGGAATTTCTCGGCACAATGAAGAATCCTGCTTCTGGCATGGTTGCGGCGGCCTTTGCTGCAACTGCCAAGCTCAATCGTAAAGATTGGGGTCTGGCGTGGAATATGGGGCTGGAAACTGGCGGCGTTATGGTCGGTGATGAAATTTCGATCAGCATCGATGCCGAACTCGTCGAAGTGCCTGCCACCGAAGCCACAAAGGCCTAACTTTTTTCGACTTCGTACTAAGGTCATCAAAGCAGTTAAGTTGCAGAGGTTCTCTACTGGTAGAGAACCTCTGTTTTTGCTTTGGCTCAATCGGCGAAAATCGATAAGTCTGATTCAGTAGATACCCACAGATGCGAGATAATCTCACCGCGCTTTCCATAATTTATGTAATATAGTTAACTATAATAGAGATCATCGATTGTTACCGAATTACTGCTGATATAAGGAGCTAGGATGCGCTTTCTACACCGTTTTTCAGGATTCGTTTGTGTCGTGCTGCTCTTCGTGCTATCTGCCTTCGGAACGCACAGTAATATCCAAGCCGCCGCGACCAAAACCCCGCCGCCTTCGGCATCTGCCGCTGTTGGTACGCTAGCAGTCGCCATCTACGATAATAGTGGACGCACCAATATACTCTATCTGATCGATACGAATGGCAAAAATTCCAAGCAGTTGGATGTACCCATCACGCAATACGCCTATAAGCGACTTATTGCTTGGTCACCAGATGGCGCACATCTGGCTTTCGTCGATAAGAATTATCAGATAAGCGTTAGTAATCCCGACGGCAGCAGTCCACAGTCCATAGCGTCGAGTCGGCCTATCTTTGCGTGGACAGCCGACAGCCAGCAAATTACCTTTGAGAGCGCTCAAGGACAGGGCGGTCAAATCGTCAGTGCCGATGTGGCAACGGGTATGCAGCATCCAGTGATCACACTCAAGGAAAACAAGGGTGAGCATATCGATACACTGGCTTGGTCTTCCGATGGCAAATGGCTCTCGTATATCATCAGTGGGGGTTCAGGGACTAAATTGCATGTAGTTGAAATCGCTAGTGGTGACGATCAAGCGTTGAATACCGCGGTCACGCCGAATGGGGCGGTATGGAACCCTGTCATGAGCCAAGCTGGCAAACTAGCATATTTTGGCGCAGGTAGTGGCAAGGGCGGTATTTTTATCTACGACCTCGCCAGCAAAATGACCACGCCGCTTTTCAACAGTTACGTTTTTGTCGGGCACGCCGATTGGTCACCCGATGGGACGCAGCTTGTCTATGACGCGACTGGCGGACTAGCGATCATTGATGCCAAAAGCCATAAGTCGCATATGTTGACATTGCCGGATGCTTTGCTCAAGAAAGAGTTCGAAGGATTAGCGTGGCAACCTACACCCAGTGCTAGTACAGCCAGTGCAGCAGGGACAATGGCTCCGACCGCAGCAAGCAAGTAACAGATCCAAAAAGGGAGAGCGCATAGTGCCACTCTCCCTTTTTGTGTTGACAGTTTCAACAATGAACTCAAGTTGATTATTTCTTATGAGGCTTACGTTCGCTCTTGATGACTTCACCATCGACAACCGTTGCCATTATCCAACCTAAAACTATGGGACTCATCATAAGCAAACCCATTGGAATCGTTTTACCATATAAAGAGTCGGGATCAATCCATGCAAGCGTAATCAAACCGAGTGCGAATGCACCTGATATTATGTAGCCTAAACTAGCCATCACGGCTTTGTTACCGGTATAGGCTCGAATGTATTTTTTGTCTTTTATCTCAATTTTTTGTTCTCGGTAAGCAGGAATTCCAGTACCTAAAAACACTAGACTCAGAAATGCACATGCTGCCATAAAAGCTGGAATACCCACGTTGATTTCCTTGTATTACCTGCTTGTCGTATATAAAGTCTTAGAATCTATCAAGTCCAGCCTCAATGGGTTCATCATTTCCTACTTTCGCTAACGCCAAGTTCACAGCGCGGGCAAATACCAGATAGCCCGTATGCCCAACCATCTCATCATCGGGTCGGATACGCGCCGCTGTGACTTTATAGCTTCGCAGCAGCAATTCCTCCACTTCGATCATGAACCACGCCCCTGCATACAGCGCATTGACCAGTTCGATCAACTGATTGATCGTTGGCACAATCGCGCCGAAAATGCCACCACCAACCAACGCCGCCCGTGCTTGCACCAGATAATCCCAAGGAGTCGGCACATCCAAAAACAGCGCATCAGCCCCGGTTTGATCGAAGCCTTCGGTAATATCGCGCACCGTAAAGCTGACCCGATGGGCAACCGAAGCGCGTTTTAGATTTTTCAACGCGACCTCAAACAGCGCTGCCTTGCGTTCGTAGCTGTAAACGTGTCCCTCATCACCCACCAACGAAGCCAAGACCAACGTTAACGCACCGCTGCCCGTTCCGGCCTCAACAACTCGTATACCGGGTCGCACACCAAGCTTGAGCGCGATGTAACCGAGGTCTTTAGGCTGGACAATGGCGGTTTCGTGGCGGGCGTGGGCGATCAGATCCGCCATTTGCGGAATCAGTAGGTAAAATAAGTTGTTGAGGTGAGTACGAATTGCACTCCCGTAAGCCTGCCCGTTCAAGTCATCGTACAAGATCTTACCCAGATGGGTCGTCAGATCGCCGCCGGGGGTAAGGGTACGGACATACTGTTTGCGATCTTTACTGACGAGCAGCACCGTATCGCCATACTGCGCCCGACGCGGCTCAACTGTCTCAATCGTATTAATGGTATCGATCATCCCATTTCCGAACTGTATTCTTTTGTGAATTTCATTTTGTATTTACGATAGTTCCTTGCTGCTATACCCCAAAATGCGGCGGGCGATGATCAACAGGTTGATCTGTCCGGTTCCTTCATAAATATCGTTGATCTTGCCGTCACGCATCCACTTTTCGATCAGCCAGTCTCGGCTGTAACCTTGTGTCCCCAGCAGTTCAACGGCTTTCTGTGTGACCAGTGTGACCGCTTTGCCCGCTTTGGCCTTGCACATCGACGCTTCGAGACTGTTGTGGATGCCATGATCCAACATCGACGCGGCACGCAGCGTTAACAGCCACGCCGCCTTGATCTGTGCTTCCATTTCGATCACATCGCGCTGAATGGCGGTGAGCTTGCCTTTCGGTACGCCATAAGGAATATCGATTCCTTCTTCCAGTAGCTGCTCCTTGACAAACTCAACGGCGGCGCGACCCACACCAATCGCGGAAGCGGCGACCATTGGGCGCGATGCGTCGAAGGTTGCCATCGCTCCCTTAAAGCCCTCGCCTTTCTGGCGCACTTCGGGATCGCCGAGGATGTTCTCGAACGGGACTCGCGCATTGTCGAGGACAAGGCTCGCGGTATCGCTGGCCTTGATGCCGTGCTTCTTCTCAACTTTGCCGATCCGTACACCGGGGGTACCTGCCTCAACGATAAACGAGCGCATCGCCGCCCGCCCCGCACTACGATCCAACGTAGCCCACACGACCACTAATCCTTTTGAATCTTCGAGCGCCAGTTTGCCGCTGGTACAGAAGATTTTCTCGCCGTTGAGTACCCATTCATTCGTCGCCGGGTCGAGTCGAGCGGTAGTCTGAATGGCTGAGGTATCCGACCCTGCCCCCGGTTCGGTCATCGCCATCGCACCCCACACCGGGGTATCGCCCTCGGCAAAGCGCTGTAAAAACTTGAGCTTTTGCTCAGGCGTACCTATCGCTTCAATGGCGTAGCCGCCCAACGCCGCCGCAGGCATACACAGGTAGATCCCCACGTCGCCCCATGATAACTGCTCCACCGTGCAGATCATTCGCAAATTCGTGATGCCGGGGCCTTCGCGTTTGGGCTTATCGCTGCCCACCGAGTCCTTGAGTTTTTCGAGTTGGCGAGCCTGCGTATCGCGCATGACAGGCCACATCATATTGATAAAAGGCCACGGACGGTCATGCTCGTTTTCGTCCATCTCGCGAGAAATAGGCCGCATGATGTTTTCCGCAACGGCTTTAAGCATCTGCGTTTCTGTAGTAATGCGTTCGGGAATTTCAAAATTGATTGGCATAACATTAACTCCTCTTGCAGATCACTATTTAGCTGATTACACTCTGAGCTTATGGATGTACAGAAACAAACCCCACTCGAAAAAGCCTTTTCCTTTACGCCCGACGATCTCAAAGAGAATCGACAGGGCAAGCTGTCGGCTACACAGGCGGCACTACTGCGGCATGGCGCACAACAGGTTGCTTTGATCGTTCTCGGTGTCCTCGGTACGCTGGGCATTTTCGCCCTCATCTCGTCGCGTCCGAGTTCCGGTGAACTGCCTATCTTCCTGCTGTGCCTAATCGTTCCAGCGGCCTTGATCTTAGCGGTGACGGTTGGTGCCGCCGAAGTCGCGATCTTGCCGGGGGTGTGCGCCACCCAAACGGGCATCGCGCACATGGCCTACGGTATGTTTGATTTTACGCCGCCGCTGGATAATCGCCAACCAGCAAGCGGTAATTTTCGGCAATTTTCGCGTCGGTCAGGGGTGGAACCGCCTCTCACCTCGACATCGACAGGCGGTAGCACACCGACCAACAGCCTGCGGTTGAGCTATGGCGGCAATGGCACGTACCGCCTCGTTGTCAACAATCAGCGGTTTCGCCTGACCCGCGAACAGTATCAGGAGATCCAACCCGGCGCACTGATCACGATCTATTATTTGCCGACCATTCACAAGATCGTGGCTCTCGAAATCGTCGACAACAACATCCAACTGCCCGAACCACCTGTGATGGATACACCAGATACGGTAACGGAACCGCTGCCGCCTTCCGCCTTTGACCGCGAAGACGACGGCGACACGCTTCGAGGCTAGGGAACAAATGTCGGCGCGAGTTTCGGCGGGATAGGCGAGCTAGCGATCCAGTGTCCCGCGACGGGTTTGTCGTTGGCAATGCCGAACACGATCTGAATGTCGGCATAGCGTTCCTTAGACAGATCAGCTAACAGGAGTCCTAGTACATCCTGATCCCGGCACCACCATTGGTGTTCCAGTTGCCCATACTGGCGTTGTCGCTATTCTATTTGCTGTCATAGGTATAGCAGCGAAAATGCCCGATGTAGTCGTGATGTCAGCGCTTCCGGTAGGGTTTGAATTGTGTAGATAGAATGTTGGGGAAGGTCGAAAAATGTCGATAGCGTCATGGATGTTGGGCGTCAAATCAAGTTTGGTGATAAACGAATCGTAACCACCTCTCAAGCCCGTCTGGTAAGCACCTTTCGTCGTAGGGAAGTTGGGACTACTTGTGAAGCCCGTAACATAAACGTTGCCGCTGTTGTCCAATGCAATCCCACTACCATTTTCAATCCCACTACCACCCACAAAAGTGCTATAGATTAGCCTAGTACCAGTTGTGTTCAGTTTGATTACGAATGCATCATCATCAAAGGACTCGTACCCGCTACCATAAATAGTTTGAAAGGCTCCAGCCGTTGTCGGAAAGTAAGCGCTTTGAGTACCGCCTGTAACATAGACGTTGCCGTTGTTGTCCACCACAATCCCGCCACCATCTTCGTGGCCAATATCGCCTATGAGAGTACTGTAAATTAGTCCAGTACCCGCTGGATTCAGCTTAACCACAAACACATCGTCGTCAAAGAACATGCTCCCGCCTTTATAAGTTGTTTGGAAGGCACCTGAAGTCGTTGGGAAGTCGTAGCTTTGGGTACCACCTGTAACATAAGCATTGCCGCTGCTATCCACCGCAATCCCACCACCCTTATCACATTGGCTGCCACCCAAGTAAGTGCTATAAACTAGCCGAGTACCGGTCGCGTTTAACTTTGCCACAAATACATCAATAGGATCGCGAGAAAGCGTTTGGAAAGCACCTGAAGTCGTTGGGAAATTGTTACCAGAGATGCCGTAAGTGACTCCCATGACATAGGTGTTGTCACCGTTATCCAGCGCAATCTTCTCCCCGTAGTCCATGCCACCAATACCACCCAAGTAAGTACTATAGGTGAGTCTGCTGCCTGTGTCGTTCAGCTTTACTATAAACGCATCGTAATTCCCTCCCAAGACTGTCTGGTAAGCACCTTTTGTCGTAGGGAAGTCGGGGCCGTTTGTGAAACCTACAATATAACTATTACCGCTGCTATCAACAGCAATTCCACGAGCTTCATCATAGCCACCACCGCCCAGATAAGTGCTGTAAACTAGCTGACTGCCGGCTGCGTTTAACTTAATTACAAACCCATCGTTATAGCCACCGGAGACCGTTTGGATAGCACCCACCGTTGTTGGGAAGTCGGTGCTCGAAGTGAAGCCCGTGACATAGGCACTCCCGCTGCCGTCCACTGTAATCCCATAGGCCATACCACCGCTCAGGTAGGTGCTGTAGACTAGTCTTGTACCTGTGGCGGTCAACTTGACCACAAACGAATCGTAACTACCGACCGTTTGGAAAGCACCGTTTGTTCTTGGGAAGCTAACATTCGCAGTCTGACCTGTGACATAGGCATTACCACTGCTATCTACCGCAATCCCATAGGCAAAGTCATCGCCGATGCCGCCCAGATAGGTCGAGTACACCAACCCCGGATCGATGACCAATGCTAGCGCTGGATCGTAAGCGCCTAACGTGAATTGCACCGTGCCATCCGTCACCAATGTATAGTGCGCCGCTACTGGATGCTGTAGGCCGTTTGTATCCGTTTGCCAGACTTCCGGCACCTGTTCAGTCAGCATCAGACCATTTGCCGCCTCGATCAACAGATCGCCGCTGGTCGGGTCGAGCCGAGTATCGGTTGCGCCGTCATAGTGCCAGCGAATTAGCGATGGATCGATACCGGGCGCGACGGTGTACGTGCCTTTGAGTACGCCGCCATGTCCGTTATAGGTCAGGTCAATACCGGGATAGAGATCGTGGTAAGTAACCCCTGCGAAGGTGGGTACATTGCTATGCCACTGCGCGGGATCGTTGCCGATGAAGAAGTTGGCGATCCCCGGCTGCTGATCCGCGCCACCGAGTATCGCGTTCGGATTCGAGCCATCGAAATTGACACGCACGGCAACATTTGTTTGCGGTGTGGTGTCAATCGGTGGCGTGTGCCGCAGTGTGACAGATCGATCATCCATCGGCTTGGGCGAATTCGATTTCGCTGTGAGCGCCAGCGTGACTCCCTGTGGGGTGAAAAACAGGTGTCCGGCGTTGCTCCGTACCTCGAAGCGCACGCTTGGATCAAGCTGTCCAGCGTTGGCGATGAACGAGGTTGGCAGTTTGCCGTAAGCGTCGTGCGCCGATTTGGTGATGGCTGTACTCGGTCTAGATAGTGATTGCGAAGCAGCCTGAATGTGCTGCTGTGGTGCACCATTGATGATCAATGTCGCGATGAGGGTGAAAATCGGTAAACTGCGTTGAAATAAGTGGGATAACTGCCGATTAATCATCAAGCCTCCAATACAAAACGCGCTGAAATCACAGCCTCATTATACGCTTTTTGCTTGCGGTGGTTTAGGACACTGCTGCCTCCTCGCTACTAAATAACGAGGAGGCAGAAATAAAGTGAGGGGATTCCTCAGGGAACAAATGTCGGCGCGAGTTTCGGCGGGATAGGCGAGCTAGCGATCCAGTGTCCCGCGACGGGTTTGTCGTTGGCAATGCCGAACACGATCTGAATATCGGCAAAGCCCGTTGTGGGCGCATTCTTGAGATAGATTAGTCCGTTGGAGGGACGGAACACGCCTATCCCTGCCTTACCATCGTTATCCCAGTCGCCCGCGAATGGGCTATCGCCGGGGACTCCCAATGTCGCTTGATAGCTGCCCGTTGCACTGCAATTGCATACCTGATCAGTTAGGAAGAACGTGGCGCTGCTCGGACGGTACACACCGGGACTGGCCTTGCCATCAAAATTCCAGTCGCCCGCCACAGGCACATCACCCGGTACGCCAAGCACCATCTGGAAGTCGGCAAAACCTGTCGTCAAGCCGTTCTTGAGGTAAATCAGGCCATTACTGGGTCGGAACACACCGACTCCATCTTTGCCGTTGCCGTCCCAATCGCCTGCCATCGGCACATCGCCGCTGATCCCCAACGCGAAACTATAGACGATGGGTGCGCCAGCAGAATTAGAATCCCTGAGATAGAACTGGCCTGTACTCGGACGATATACGCCTACCGTATCGATTCCGTCGCCGTTCCAGTCACCCACAACGGGCAAATCGGTAGAAACACCCAATGCCGTTGTAATGTCGGCGCTGCCTGTTGTGTTCGTATTGCGTAGATAAAATGTTGCTGTCGATGGTCGGAAAATGCCGATTGTGTCCTGATGACTGCTGAGTGGCAATGGGATCAGGTCGAGTTTGGTGATGAACGCATCGCCATTACTACCACCATACATCGTTTGGTAAGTTCCCGTTGTCGTTGGGAGATTCACGCTGTCAGTGTTGCCCGTGATATAGGCGTTACCGCTGCTATCCAGCGCGATCCCATTGCCCACATCATTGTTGGTGCCGCCAAGGAGCGTACTATAGGTTAACGTGGTGGCAGTTGGGTTGAGCTTGGTCACGAACGCATCGTCGCCGCCCTTTAAGGTGGTTTGGAAGGCACCGACTGTCGTTGGGAAGTCGGGAGTATCCGCGATACCCGTGACATAGGCACTGCCATTGCCATCCACTGCGATGGCTAAACCCCAGTCATCGCCGCTGCTACCGAGATAGGTACCGTAGACCAGCGCGGTACCCGCCGCATTGAGCTTGATCACTATCGCATCGTTGCCACCGCCACTAAAAGCACGTTGGAAGGCACCTGCCGTCGTTGGGAAATTGGTGCTGAATGTCCGTCCGGCGACATAGGCACTGCCACTACTGTCTACTGCAATTCCATAACCCTCGTCAAGGCCACTACCGCCCACGAAAGTACTGTAGGTCAACCCCGTGCCAGTCGTGTTGAACTTAGTGACGAACGCATCATTAGGAGCACCGCCCAAAATTGTTTGGAAGGCACCTGGAGTCGTTGGGAAGCTCGCACTATCGGTGAAGCCCGTAACATAAGCGCTACCACTGCTATCCACCGCAATCCCGTAACCCCTATCATCGCCACTGCCGCCCAGTAAAGTGCTGTAGGCCAACCCTGTGCCAGTCGTGTTGAGCTTGGTCACGAACACATCATCCGTGCCGCCAAAGGCCGTTTGGAAGGCACCCACTGTGACTGGGAAATTGGTGCTACCCGTCTGGCCTGTGACATAGGCGTTGCCGTTGCTATCCACTGCAATCCCATAGCCACGCTCAAAGTCATTGCCGCCTAGATAGGTACTGTAGACCAACCCTGTGCCAGCCGCGTTGAGCTTGGTCACGGTCACATCGTCGCTGCTGCCAAGGGCGGTTTGATAAGCGCCTACGGTCGTCGGGAAATTGGCACTGTTGGTGTGGCCCGTGACATAGGCGCTACCACTGCCGTCCACCGCAATTGCCACGCCCTCGTCATAGCCGCTGCCGCCCAGATAGGTCGAGTACACTAGTCCGGGATCGATGACCAGTGGCAGCGCGGAGTCGTAAGCGCCCAGCGTGAACTGCGCCGCACCATCCGCCGCCAGAGTATAGTGAGCCATCACCGGATGCTGCACGCCGTCTGCGTCGGTTTGCCAGACTTCCGGCACCTGTTCGGTTAACGTCAGACCGTTCGCCGCATCGATCAGCAGATCGCCGCTAGTGGGGTCGAGCCGAGTCGCGGTTGCGCCGTCGTAGTGCCAGCGGATTAGCGACGGATCGGCACCGGGCGCAACGGTGTACGTCCCTTTGAGTACACCGCCATGCCCGTTATAGGTCAGGTCGATACCGGGATAGAGATCGCGATACGTCACTCCCGCGAAGGTCGGCACATTGGTATGCCACTGCGCGGGATCGTTGCCAATGAAGAAGTTGGCGATCCCCGGTTGCTGATCCGCCCCACCGAGTATCGCGTTCGGATTCGAGCCATCGAAATTGACACGCACGGCAACATTTGTTTGCGGTGTGGTGTCAACATTTAGTGCATGTTGCAGCGGATCATCCATTGACTTGGGCACATACGATCCTGTCGCAAGCGCCAGCGTGACGCCTTGCGCCGTGAAGAATAGCTGTCCAGAGCTGCTTCGTACCTCGAAGCGCACGCTTGGATCAAGCTGTCCAGCGTTGGCGATAAAGGAGGTTGGCAGCTTGCCGTAAGCATCGTGCGCCGATTTGGTGGTGGCTGTACTCGGTGTGGATGCTGTTTGTGGGGCGGCCTGAAGGCTTTGCGTGGGGGCGGCATTGACGATCAATGTCGCGCTGAGGATGAAAATCGATAGACTACGCTGAAGTACCCGGTGCCGATTAATCATCTAGCTTCTCCTATCGAACCACACTATGGCATAGCAAAATCCGCGTTCAATTGGCAACCGTCTATCGCAAAGGGTGATCTAGTGAATTTGTGAATTTGCACTACCGGGGCGACTGGCGTTAATCGCGCCCCAAACGCTCCACATAATCCTGAGCAAAGTCGCCACGATCAGTGGCAATCAGCACGCCGGACAGCTTATTGACCATTAGCTCGCCAAAGTGATTGATCAGCCGTTGGATTTGATCGGACATCACGCTCATGAAATCATCCCACGCGATGCGACGCGGAAGTTGGGGTTCGCGGAGGGCGCGTGTGCTATTAATATAGTCGAGGGCAGGCTGCACGCTGGGGAAGACAAAAGCGCCGGGGAGATCGTAACGGGCTACTGCGAAAAAATGATGCGACAGTTTCATCGCGCCGTCTTCAAGATGGAAGTTGTGCGCCGTAGAGCGCATCGGCTCAACATCTGGGCCTACCGCGCCAAGTAACCCGTAGGCACGCCGGAATAACTGATCGAATTCGGGCAGGTTGTATTGGCTGTTAGTCGCTGCGATCAAGCGTCCGGTGGGTTTGAGGATACGCTGAATATCGGCAAGGGCTGCATCCAGATTGGGCAGGTGGTACAGCATGTGGTTAGCCAGCACGACATCGAAGGTGTTGTCGGCAAAAGGCAGGATTTGAGCATCGGCATTGAGTACCAAGTCAACGTCGGGGTGTTGCAGCGCCCGGTAAGCCATCCCTAGCGAGAGATCGCCACCAATGAGCACACCGTGCGGAATACGCGCCTTGACCAGCGAAAAGTACGTCCCCGGCCCCGCGCCAATATCCAGCACGGTTTCATTGCCCTGCCACGCCACTCGATCCAACACCCACTCGGTAAAATTTACCTTTGGAATGCTGTAGAGTTCATGCGTGCGCTGGCGTACAGCCAACAGTTCGTCGTTGGCATAGGCTTTGTGGATCAGGATGTCGCGATCTGTACCGGGTGAATTGATCATGGTTTTGCGTTTTTACCCGAATGGTATAATCAACTATGTCCCTATAGTGTTCCAATTTGGCAAAATTGGCAACTCAACAAGTTGAAGACTATTATAATATACTCATGGCACCGAATAAACTGGTCTTGCTAGACATTGATGGCACATTACTGATCGGCGCGGGCAGCGGGCGAATGGCGACTGAGCTGGCGATGCGTGAGGTCTTCGGCACGTCCGGCAAACTGGCGGACTACACCTTTGGTGGGAAAACCGACTTTTACACGTTGGTTGAACTGCTCTCCCCCGAAGGGTTCACCGAAGCCCAGATCGCCGAAACCCTGCCCCACTATAGCACAGTTTTGGTCGGACACATGAGCAACATCATCGGCAACTATGAGATCCACGCCTTGCCCGGTGCGCTGGAACTAGTCGATGCACTAGCCGCCCATCCCGATGTTCTGTTGGGGTTGATCACCGGCAATGTGTTGCCAATGGCTGAACTAAAACTGCGGACAGTAGGAATCGATCCAGCGCGGTTTGCCATCGCTGCGTATGGAACTGAGGCCAGAATTCGCCGGGAGCTAGTGCCACTTGTACTAGTGCGTGCCGAACAGCGCAGCGGCAGCCACTTTGCCCCGCGCGACGTAATATTTGTGGGAGATACAGTCGATGACATTGACTGTGCTCATAGCATTGGGGGGCATATCTTCGCCGTTGCGACGGGCAACACACCGCGTGCGGTACTCGAACAGCACCCACCTGTCACAGTGTTAGATAATCTAAGCGATATACAAACCTTGTTATCACTTATGTTTAGTGAAGGGAGTTAGAGCGATTAAGGTTTTTGTGAGAATTATTGCACAAGCAAAACTGGAAATTAATCACACAAAATTCACAAACAATGGGATGCTTATTTCAGAAAATCTTGTATACTCAAAATAATTGTTAAGGTTTATTTATTATCGCTTCTGTCTGCTGAATTTTCAGAGAGAGAGCGCCCAAAAGTAATCAGTAGAAGCCTTTAGGACACCAAGCATGACCGCAGAGTTAAATAAACTCGATTTCGCACAACAAGTCCGCGCCGAACGACTCTCACTGCTGTGGAAGATCACGATCTTTCTGGCTTTGTTTCTCATTTGGGGTGGGCTAATTCTTTTCTCGCTGTCCTCAACCAGCCCCGCTGATCTGCTCATCCCAACGGCTGTGGTAATCATCGGTTGTCTGGGTTGCCGATTTCTGCTTGCGCGCAATAACTACACGCAAGCCGTGTGGTCGTATATCATCGGCCTAATGGTAGCCGTCGCTCTGTTGAGCCACACCAGCGATCCACAGGGGCTTGACGCTGGACGACAAGCCTTTCTATTCGTCTTCCCGATTATCATCTTGCTTGTTGGGTTTTTGCTGCCCATCCGCGATACATTTCTGGCACTTGGCATCGGCATCATTCTGGTGTTCGTTGTCCCCAGTCTTGGTGGGATGTTCTCCATCGAACGCACACAAGTCTTTGCCAGTGTGCTGATGATCATTGCTGCTGGCATAGCGGTGCAAATGTCCGGGGCGCTGTATGGTATCGCGGACTGGGCACTGGAAAACTACCGCCGCGAACGCGAGACTAAAGACCAACTGTTTAACAGTCAGGAAGAAATTCAGCGCAGTTTTTTGCGCCAGAAAGCCCTGTCTGAGCAGTTGCAGGAAACGAACTATGAGCTTGAAACGGCGCGTTCGGCGGCTATCGAAGCCAAGAACTTTCGCGGGCAGTTTCTCGCCAACATGAGCCACGAGTTACGTACACCGCTTAACGCCATTATTGGCTTTAGCGAGACGATGCTTAACTTCCCGATGATGTACGAAAACGTACCTTTGCCGGCTGCCTACAAAGCTGACCTTACCCAGATTTATACCAGCGGCAAACACCTGCTTCAGTTGATCAATGACATTCTCGATCTCTCCAAAGTGGACTACGGTAGGCTGGAAATGGAAGTCGAAGAGGTTGATCTCGACCCGATTTTCAAGGGGGTGTTAGCAACCGCCGTCGGGTTGATTGGCGACAAGCCGATCAAGCTCAAGCGCGAAGTTCCGCCCAACCTACCCCATATACGCGGCGACTCGCTGCGTATTCGGCAGGTGATGCTAAACCTGTTGAGCAACGCCAGTAAGTTCACCGACGAAGGCACGATCACCGTCGGGGCGCGTCACGATGGCAACGGCGAAGTAACCATTTGGGTGCGCGACTCCGGGATCGGTATCCCGCCCCAAGAAGTCGATAATATCTTTGAGGAATTCCGGCAAGGGACTAGCGGGCGTAAAAAGGGTCGCGCCGGGTCCGGGTTGGGCTTGGCGATCTCTCGCCAATTGCTTAAACTCATGGGGGGGCAGATCCGGGTAGAAAGCACACTCGGTCAGGGCAGCACCTTCTTGTTTATGTTACCCGTTTATGTCGCTGAGTCAGTTGAGCAACAGGGTTAGTTTCCATGCGTATTGCCTACGTCGAAGACAATCCCACTAATCAAGCGCTGGTGACTCGTGTTGCCAGCATGAATCATCATGTCATTGTGGCCTACAGTGAAGGCGAGATCGCACGTACTGAATTGATGCAAGAGAAATTCGACCTCATCCTGATGGATGTCGAATTGGCGGGTGAAATTAATGGGTTGCAGGTCGTCAAACACCTGCGTGAGCATGGCCTGCGAACCCCCATTGTTGCCGTCACCGCGTATGCTATGATGGGCGACCGCGATAAGTGTCTCGAAGCAGGCTGCGATGATTACCTGCCCAAGCCACTACCCATCACCAGTTTGCTAGAACTGCTGGATCGCTATGAAAAATTATCTGTCGCTAAAGCGGCAGACATGACTGCTCCCACTGTCTCGGAGGAAGCACAACCAGCACCAGCCTCACCAGTGCCGGAGTCACTTTCGGTCACAAGTACACCAGAGTTGGGTGTTCCAGTGGTCGCCCCACCGGAGTCACCTTCAGTCACACCAACACCCGTGACTCCTGAGGCAGCGGCGACACCTGCAATACCAGCGGCTCAGGAAACTCCCACGCTGCCACCGAGTACACCCGTCACTCCTGAGACAACGGCAGCACCTGCATTACCTGTGGCTCAGGAAACTCCCACACCGACACCTACCGCACCACTAGAGCCGCCGCTGCCTGCGACAGATCCAGCACAAGCTCCTGAAAATCTGCAAATTAAAGAGCCTTCAGTTCAAAAAGATGCAGAATTAGCGCCTACATTGCCCACAAACTTGGCAGAACCGCCGATTTCCAGAAACGGCGCGACTGAACCCAAGCTGCCTAATGAGGGATAAACCTCATAGAACACTGCAACATCCATGAAAGCTTTGGCTGGAGAACCCACTTATGATTACTATACAGGCTGGCTATGCAATCGTTGTTGACGATGAACCCGCCAATCGGGACTTCCTAGATCGTCTACTACAAACCGCAAGTTTCAAAGTAACCTCCGTTGGTACAGGCGCGGAAGCCCTACGGGCGGCGCGGGTTGTGCCAGAGTTGGCGTTGGCATTGGTCGATCAGGAATTGCCAGATGCAACCGGGCTGGAAATTATCGCCCAGTTGCGTAAGGAAAACCCTGAAACGTTATTGGTCATGGCAACCATGCACGATGAACGTAACCTGATCGATGAGGCATTTGCCGCAGGTGTAGACGTGTTCCTTGTCAAGCCGCACGGCTTTATGGAACTGTACCGCCGCTTGCAGGAAGTTGACTCGAATACGTCGCTGCTGCGTCGTTTGATCATCGATCAATATGGGCCACGTCCGTATCGTGGTGTTCCTGCTACGATCCCAGCAGCACCTGTCAAAGCGCCGGAAGCGTCAACCCAAGCGCCGACCCAAGCGCCATTGCCCAAGCGCACGCCTGCCAAAACCGCCATCCTGCCCGAAATTTCACCCAAAGAACCGTTGCAAGGGCGAACTTCTGTCGAAGTTCCCAACAACGTCGGCAGCGTCAAGGATGATAGTAAAGGCGGCAGGATCGACCTCGTGGATAATCCGTCGAAGGTCAATAAGCTCATACCGGGTAAGGACGCAAAGTAGCACGCGAGTCTCGACTTCGGTGTAGGCACCGCCGCCCTGCAAATAGGTTACGCCCCGTGAAAGTTCGGTCAACAGCCGATCCGCGATGTCTTTGTGTTTGTTGGAGATAATCAAGGCGACGGGGCGTGGGCTAGTCGCGAGGAAGGCATTGATTACCCGTGTCGAGACGAATAACATAATCATCGTGTACAGCGCCAGATCAAGGTTTTTGAAGATGATCGCCGCGAAGGCAATGATAATGCCGTTGAAGGCCAGAAAAACCTGCCCCGTTGAGATTCCGAACCGCCGACTGACGATCAAGCCCAGAATATCAAAGCCGCCCGTTGAGCCACCCGCCCGAATAATAAGCCCATCGGCGATCCCGGTTGCCACACCGCCAAAGACGGCGATGAGCAAGAGATCGTGGGTCACGGTGGGCAGCAGCGTGATATTGTCCAGCAACACGGAAAATACGCCGACCCCGACCATACTCAGCAAGATAAATCTGCGCCCCAGATAGCGATAGCCTAGCAAAAATATCGGGATGTTATAGATAATCGTCTGCAAACCGATGGGCAAATTTAGCAACTGGTTGAGCAGCAGCGCCACCCCGACGACTCCCCCACTTAGCAGCTTTGCCGGAATGATCAGCGCTCTAAAAGTCAGGACATTGATAATTTCGCCTAGCACAATGATAAGAATCTGTAGAACGATGCCAGTAATTTTGCGTGCGTTCAGACCTGACATATTCGTTCCTTTGGTACAAGCCCAGAATCACTGTACGCCGTGCTGGAGAAGATAACTACGCATTTCTTGTTCATACTCAGAGTCGTTTGGATCTAAGGCAAGCGCTTGTTGAAAATCAGCGATTGCACTGGCGTGATCGCCTTTGGCAGCATAAGCTGCGCCGCGTGTATGATATGAATACCAATAGTCGCGAGGATTCATAGGGTGAGCTTCGAGGGCTTGGGTTGCGTCTGAAATTGCACGATCATAATCCTCCTTGCAATACCGTGCCCAAGCACGATCATTCAACGCATCCCAATCATAAGGAAACAGTTCAATAACCCGGCTGTAGTCGATAATGGCTTGATCGAGATCCCCATGCTCATCATACGCATAACCCCGCCAATAATAAGCAGTAAAGGATTGCGGCCTGATAAGCAATGCCTCATTAAAATCATTTAGTGCGCTATCGAAATCCCCTTGTTCAAGTTTTACTCTGCCTCGCCCGATATAACTATCTATAGCTTGCGGATCAAGTTCTATGGCTTGATTGTAATCTTCGAGAGCATGGGGGAGATCGTCCTTGAGAAAGTAAACCACAGCACGACAGTGATAGGTATAGGCCGTGCCATCTATAGCAATCGCTTGAGAATAATCGGCAATCGCTTCATCGTAAGCGGATTTATCAAAATAATACAGGAGAGCGCGATCCATATAAGCATCCCAAGAATGCGGATCAATCCTGATAGCTTCGGTGCAGTCGGCAATAGCGCCATCAATATCGCCTTTACCAAAATCCCGGAAATATGAACGGTCAAGATAAGCTCGCGCATTATTCGGTTGGATTTGGATTGCTTCGGTACAATCCGCAATCGCCTCATTTACGCGGTGCATAGAATATAGATTCCACGCCCGTTCAAGATAAGCTTCAACGTAGGTTGTCGTGATCTTTTGCTACCTTTAGGTAATCGCTGGCGGTTTTGTCAGACATTCTCGCCTAGACTTTCATTTCAAGGCATTATTCCAAAACCATAATGCTCCGCACCCTAGCTTACGGGAGGTTTTATGATCGATTCTAACCTAATGGGTCTTATTAACTTCAACATGCAAGACCTAGAGGCAAATCGTAAAGGGTTTATCACTCATGATCAAAAAACTAGAATTTATACCCATTATTGGCGAGAAGCACTGGCATTCTGGATATTTTTTCTAAAATACGTATTGAGCGCTCTATTGGCTGTAATTATTGTTGCAACCATAGTTCAATTTGCTTCTACAGGGACATGGTCCCTTTCTTGGAACGAAGGAATGAACACTATCGTTTCGATTGTGCTATTTTATACTGTTATATGCGGAATTGTCTTGATCATTCTGTTAACATATAGAAGGCTACAAATCTATCGAGATTTGCATCAGGGGATTGTACTTGTCATTCGTGGTGTAGTGCATGTTTCTGGTACACGAGACAAAAGCACATTTCAACGCCGATGGTCGTTGGGAGAGACCTATTCGATAAAGATTGCGGATCTAAACTTTAACGTTTCGATCAACCTTCAAAGTGCGTTCCATTCCTCGTATCCCTATACGATTTATTATTTGCCACAGTCAAAAATTATTTTGTCAGTCGAATGATAGGCTTTGCTTAGTAAGTATAAGCCGCCGCCGAAATCGCCTGAAAATGAGATAGGTTTAGACCACTGTTGTTGTAGAGCGGATGCTGGCGTGCCTCACAATAGCAGCTTTGCCGGAACGATCAGCGCTCTAAAAGTCAGTACATTGACGACTTCACCCAGCACGATGATGATAATCTGTAGAACGATGCCAGTAAGTTTGCGGACGTTCAGACCTGACATATTCGTTCCTTTTTACAAGCCCGGAATCACTGTATGTCGTGCTGGAGAAGATAACTACGCATTTCTTGTTCATATTCAGAGTCGTCTGGTTCTAAGGTAAGTGCTTGTTGAAAATCAGCGATTGCACTGTCGTGATCGCCTTTGGCAGCATAAGCTGCGCCGCGTGTATGATATGAATACCAATGGTCACGAGGATTCCTAGTCTCGACTTCGATGGCTTGGGTTGCATCCAAAATTGCTTGATCATAATCCTCCTTGCGATACCGTGCCCAAGCACGATCATTTAAGGCATCCCAATCGTCAGGAAACAGTTCGATAACTCGGCTGTAGTCGATAATGGCTTGATCCAAATCTCCATGCTCATCATACGCATAACCCCGCCAATAGTAAGCAGTATGGGACTCTGGTCTGATGAGCAATGCCTCATTAAAGTCATTGGCTCATGTAAAGGACAAGTGCAGTTGACCCCACCCTAAATCCCTCCCCGAATTCAGGGAGGGACTTTAAAACAAGATCTGGCTCCCTTTCCCTGCTAGCGGGGAAAGCGTTGGGGATAGGGGTCAATCCCCTTTGCACTTGTCCTTTACATGAGCCAAATTCCCTTTTGAGATGGGTTTTGATGCGATTCAGTGTCGAATCCAACCCATATAGATACTACAGCGACACTTAGAAAGCGAATAAGCCAAAAATTGACAGTATCATGGGTTCTTTCAAGGAATATCCAATTCAAGAAAGGCTACCAATTTACGCACCGATTTCGCTAAGTGTCGCTGTAGTACTAGTCATACAGTGAACTTCCTCACATGCCAATAGACGCTCTGTTGGTGTGGCTAAGGTGTTTAAGCCTATCAGCGGAAATATGACTAGTTTAGACACGGTGTCAGGCTTCCCACTTATCCCAGTGGGTAATAGCTTCGATTGGTTTTCTGCCGCCGAGCTTGGCAGGCACGAAATCTGGTGAAGGATAGCCGAAGGAGATAGCCACCATGCAACTCATCTCGGCAGGGATGCCTAGAATCTGTTTTGCCGCTTCGCCTCGGTATATCGTAGCAATGCACGACCCGATCCCTAGTGACCACGCCTCAAGTTGCAGATAAGCTGCCGCCTGACCGAGATCAAAGCTCGTCCATGAGTTCGTATCGTTACTCGCCAATACAATCGCAAAGGTTGCCCTTGCCAAGTGTTGGGCAAAATCGCCAGTGGTCGAGAGCGCCGTTAGCGTCTCCTTATTCTGAACGACAATAAACTGCCAAGGCTGTGTATTCTTGGAACTCTGCGAACGCCGTCCCGCCTCCAGAATGGTGAGAATATCCTCGTGCGAGACTGGTTTATCTGCGAACAGCCGGACTGCTTTCTTGCTGCGAATTGCGTCCATTACGTCCATGTCGCGTTTGATCCTTAGTTTTACCTTGAGGAAGCTTCAGAGCAACACTATACCAAAGATTCATCTTATGAGCTATGCGATCTGTTGGGCGGGGATAGTCACATAACGGACAGGTTGGTGTTGAGCAATGTGGTAAAATAGCCGAGTAAATCTTCTGATTGACGGAAAAACAACCGATGAAAGAAATTATCTTTGGCTACAACGCCGTAGCCGAAGCACTGCGAGCCGAGCACCCTATCAACCGGATCTATTTCTCGGTGTCCAGCAATCGCCCCTATATCAAAGAACTGAAACTGCTCGCGCAAGAAAATAAAGTCCGTTTCGATTTTGTCGAACTCTCAAAACTGAATGTATTAGCGGGAACAGGCGAGCATCAGGATGTTGTTGCTGTTGTCAGTCCCGTTGAGTACACGGAATTGGGCGATTTTCTGGAAGCAAACAAGGGCGTTAATCCGCTAACTGTTGTTGTCCTTGATCAACTTCAACATGCGGGTAATGTGGGCATTATCGTCCGGAGTGCGGTTGGCGCAGGCACCGCTGCGGTAATGCTCAGTGCGCGGGGTGGCAGCCTAATCAACGATCAGGTATTTCGCGCTTCTGCGGGAGCGATCTTCCATATTCCTATTATCAAAAGCAACTCGTTGACCCAAGATTTGCAACGCCTGAAAGATCATGACTTTTGGATCTATGGGTTGGAAGCCAGCGGTGCGGGCAACGTCTTTACCGAAAAATGGGCGCAGCGTTCGGCAATCGTGATCGGTAACGAACACGAAGGATCGCGCCGGGTAACACGCAAACTAATTGATTTTGGCGTACATATCCCGATGGCAAAAAACTTTGACTCGCTTAATGCCGCTGTCGCTGCCGGGATCGTGTTATTTCAGGTCGCGCACTGGCATACACGCGATGTCAGATAAGGCAGCTAGCGTTCACCGACAATGCCATTCAGAGTGCCTTGAGCAACCTGTGCTGCATTCGTGCCATCTAGATCCATACGCCATGTCGTTTCCTGATTATCCGCGCCCGTCACGCTGTAATAGATTCCGCTGTTCCCCCATACCAACCCGGTAATCGACTGATCGGTGTTGGTGAACTTGGTCAACGCCTTGCGATTTGAGCCATCAAGATTGGATATATAGATCTGCGCTGGCTGTTGGGCCGCTTGCCCGCTGGGCAAAGAGGTCACAACAAGGTATTTGCTATCCGGCGAACCGTCTACCAGAAAGTCGGATGTCTTAGCAGGGGTGATCACCTTCGGGTTATTCAGATCGCCCATGCTATAGACAACAATCTGACTTGTCCCATCGTTGTTGAAACGCTGGGTAACAAAACGTTTGCTGTCTTTCATCCACTGCGTAAAGTCGCCAGACCCATCAGGCAGGGCTGTACCCTGATTAGTCGTGGAATCGAGCAGGAATGTTTTATTCAACGGCCCATTTGCCCCTTGACCACTGACGTTGCCTTCGGTTTTGCCGAGTGCATACACGAAATATTTGCCGTCGGGCGAAAACGCGATAGAGGAAGCGACTGTTGCTGGCTCGGTAGGCGCAGGCACGATCTGTTTGGTCTGCCCACTCGCGAGATCGTAATAAAGAATCCCCTTATTCGTGGAAGCATCGGCGGGGATGTCGAAGAAGGCAAAGCCCGATGTGTCGTCCTTCCACGTGATCTCTGGCCCGCTTAACCCCGTACCCTGTGGGATGGCTTTGCCCGGATCAGCCGTACTCGTTGAAAAGTCCACTAGCAACAGATCGAACAGCTTATTATTTGGCACAACGCGCACCCCATAACGCCCATCCGGTGAAGCCTGATTGCCGAAATGTTCCGCTGTCAAGCTGATCGTTTGCCCGGTGGCGTTGGGCACTTGAGCAAGCGGATTGCCGGCTTGACTCAAGATCAAGGTACCAGCAGGTAGTGCGCTACCTGTGGTTGTATTCGGCGTTGAAGTTGGAATAGAGGAAGTCGCCGCGACAATCGTTCCCACGCCTGTTGTTGCCGACGCACTCGCCGACTCTGATCCTGTTGGGGCACTGCTGCCAAGATTACAGGCTAGCGCGAGAGTCGCCAAAGACGAGACCATTAATAAGATTGGTAGCCAACGCTTCATCGGAACCCTCTCTTGTATCTGTTTATATAAGGTTAACAGCAGTAAATTTCAACTTGCGAATTTATGTGAATAACCTGCTGTTTTACATGATAACCTGTATTGCCCAGAACCTGTCAATTGGGCTGAGTATAGCGCAGGGATGAAAAGTTCACGGATCGCCGACTCCTTCACCGCCCCAAGTATCTTCTATGATAGTAACCCAACATTTTGAAGTGACGGAATAACATGATTCCAGCGAGGCCGCCATTTACAGCGAATCAATGCTCAACTTAAAAGATTTAATGATTTGGAGCTATAATTGAAAAGAGAGGATAAATAAGGTTGTAAATCCGACTATAAGTAATAGAGAAAGAATTAGAACATGCCATCTCATGTGCCAGTTCTCGTGGTTGGCAGTGGGCCAACAGGACTAATTATGGCGAGTCAGTTGTTAAGGCGCGGTGTGTCCTGTCGCCTCATTGACCGTCTAGAACAACCTGTTACTACCTCGCGTTCCTTCACGATCCATGCACGTACTCTTGAATTAATGACGCAATTGGGCTTACACGATAAGTTCCGAGCACATGGGCTGCCGACTTATGCAATGACCTATCACTTTATGGGTAAGGAAGAAACGCCCGCAGTCGACTTCACCGAACTTGACAGTCCCTATCCTTTTTGCCTGAACATCAATCAGAACGAAACCGAAGCCATATTGCGAGATTATTTCGCCAGTGTGGGGGGCACAATAGAGTGGAACTATCAGCTACAATCGCTAGAGCAGACTGACGATGGCGTGACCTGTACGCTGGTCAATCGAGCAACCAACGCCGCTGAAACAGTGGAAGCTGACTGGGTGCTCGGCTGCGATGGCTTTTACAGCACAGTACGCCGCTTTATGGATATTCCTTTCGACGGCGAAGAATACACGGGCATGGAATTCAAAATGATGGATGTGCCTGTCGAAGGCTTCGAGCCGTCTACGGATAGCATTCACTACTACATGACCAAAGAACATTTACTGCTCTTTGCCAAACTCGTCGGGGAAAACTTCCGCGTCCTCATTAGCGACATGGGCGGTCAGAAAACGGAAACCGTGCGCGAAGCATTTCAGGCAGTGACCGATGTCCATTTTGGTGGATCGGTACGTATCGGTGAGCCAAGCTGGGCGACGAACTTCAAGATTGCACGGCGCAAAGTGGATACATTTCGGCAAAAGCATGTCTTCTTGGCGGGCGATTCCGCGCATGTGAATTCGCCTGCGGGTGGGCAGGGCATGAATGTTTCCATGCAGGATGCCTTTAATCTGGGCTGGAAACTAGCGGAAGTTATCAATGGTGAGGCCAACGCAGGACTATTGGACACCTATGAGGCAGAACGCAACCCGATTGCAGCGCAATTGCTAGCGGGAACGCATTATCTCAATAGCATTATCATGGGTCATGGCAACAACATGGAAGATCGCCTCGCCTTGACTAAGGTTGAGAACTGGAATCTCAAGGCAGTCAGCCAGATCGCCGGGATTTCCTACACCTATCGCGAGAGCATTCATCCGCTGTTGGCAAAAACATGGGATGTCCCGTTAGCACTGGAAGCATACCCCGGTGATCGTGTGCCTTATTACGAGTTGGGAGATGGCAAAAGTATTTTTGATTGTTTCAACCATCCCGACCATACCTTGTTGTTTATCCTGAGCGAAACAGCAACCCCTGAAACACTCCATACTTATGCAGGCCAAGCTGCAAAATTAATAGCGGCCTTTAAAATGCCAATTGCCGTGCGATTCATTGTTCCAGCCAGTATGGCTTACCAAACCGACAATGCTAACGTACTCGTCGATACAAATCATAGCCAAGATCAAGCAAGTGCTTTTGTCGATAGTGTCTATCTTGTACGTCCCGATCTCTATATCGCTGAGGGTTGTCCTGCGACAGAAATTGAAGCCATGCAAGAGGCGATGCACACGTTATATACACTGCGCTAATCGCCAACGACAGGTGACGCGAGTTTGGTCTGAGGCCGATTTTGTGACTACTTTACCTATACTGAGAACCACGGTTGAACGCTGTTCAATAGTCCCATAAGGAGTGTACGATGGCAAGCGGATTCAAAGCCTTTGACCCTAACGCCGAAGTCATTGGGCGCAGTATGTTATCAAACTTCCAAAACCTGAATAAAGATCACTTCGTGCCTATTTTGAAACAACACGGCATTGAAGAAATAGACCCGCAAGGGTGGTACTCGCAGCAAAAATGGTTGGATATTCTGAAAGAAGTGTCAGAAACCAGCGGCGATGGCATGTTCGATTTTGTCGCGGTGGGCCTTTCGATAGCGAAGCTGGCTCCATTCCCGCCTCAGATCACGACGATTGATATAGCCTTCGATGCAATGGCGAAGGTCTATCAGGGGAATCATCGTAATGGCTATGTAGGGGAATGGGTTACTGAAGTAAGCGAACCGAACAAGATCGTTGAACGTGTCAATGCACCCTATCCCGACGATTTCGTGTATGGGGTCACCTACGGCATTGCCAAACGTTTTCTGCCGCCCGGTACCGCGTTCACTGTTTCACGCGAGATTAAGGAAAACGCCTGCATTTTTACGATAACTTGGTAAAGCACTCGCCAACACATTTATGGTTCAGATAAATACGGTCGCTTGGTCTGAGCTAGGCAGTTTAGATCTAGATCACATGCCAAATTTGAACACCTACACGTTCAAAAAATGGATCGAGACGGTAGGCCAGTTCTGCGAGATGATGGCTAGGCACCTGTGGGTAAAGGTGATGCTCCAGATGATAGGTCAACTCAAGAAACAGTGCAGGAATTAGTCTACCGCGCAGCGTATGAGTCTGTGTCAGTGGCGTATCACCGTAATCTTTGTGCGGCAGGTACACCGTCAGGAGTGGATAAACCCAACTCCCAATGATCGCTAGAAGTGCATAAATCAACACGGCTGGCGTTCGCGACCAAAGTAATACTCCTGATATGAAGGTCAATGGCGGGATCGCGATTTCAACGAATAACCAGAGTCGCTGTACCCCAGCGTTGTGCTGGAAGGCCCACCACCATAACCGCCACAGAAATACTGGCCCGTAGAGGGCTGCGCCCAATAGAGTCAGCTTTGCTGGATAGCCTTCTGGATCATTCTCGGCGGGAAAAGTCAGGTGATGTTGTCGATGCGTTGTGCGGTAAGCGTGCCCACTTTCCAATAACACAATACCCATCGCGAACAATGCCCATTCAGTTTGGCGCTTGCTGAGGCCGAGTGTGCCATGCACAACGTCGTGTGTAACCGTCACCACTGCGACAAAGATCAGAAACACAACTAACGGGGTAAGCCACCACCAGCCTAGATACGCGACTACCGCATAGACCATTAGCCCGAAAAAGGGGCGCGTGAGTGCGATCCAGCGCTGGCTGGGTGTTGTAACCAATAGGTCAGTACCGAGTGATTCGAGAGTCGGTAACTGAAGGTGGTCAATTGTAGACTCTTTCTCTACGTTTTTCCGTAAATCTTTCATAGTCGTTACCCTCGCTTGGTTTTTGACTCTATGCTTTTCGTAGCTTTTCGTAGGATTGCTTCCGCAACCAATCGGCTGCCTAGCACACAGGCGACTGTTCCCAAGCCCGGCCATGTACTGTCGCCAACTAACCAGAACCCCTTAAGACCGACACTGTAGGGAATCGCATTTTGGTTCGCATTGTTCAGGGTTTGCTGCACGCCGCCAACCGCACCACGCGGTCGTCCGGTGAACTGTGCATAGGTACGCGGTGTGCCAATGTCATATACAACAGGGTTGCAGCCAAGTGTAGGATAGACGCGGCGAGCATACTGCACCAGACACGCGCCGATAGCCTGTTTCTGAGCTGCATAGGCCGCTGCCGATAACCCTTCCCAACCGCGAAGTTCGCAGTGTGTGGAAAGCATTACGACGCGATAGCCAGCAGGCGCACTCTCAGTATCGTCTGGCGCAGAGACGGAGATAAACATATTGTTCCCATCACCGAGGGGTTGTGCATAATCTTGCAGCAGTTGGTGGTGGGTCAACGGTTGATTAGCCACTTCGTGATCCGGGACACCTAGAAAGACAATGATCGCGCCACCGAGGGATGCTGCGTCACGCCGCAAATAGGGCTGCAAGACGTTGGCGACGATAGGCGGTGCAATCTGGGCAGTGAGCGCCGCAGGTAAGGCGGATACGACTTGGGCGGCCTGAAAGATGCCGCGCTGCGAGTGAATGGCAAATTGGCCTGCACGTCCCTCAATCCGGGTGACTCGGCATCCGACCCGCAGTTCGCCACCCAAAGCGCGATAATGAGCAATCAACTGCTGCCAAAAGCCAGCCATACCCCCTCGATGGCGGCTCAGCCCCACACCCCGAATAGTGATCCCTAACGCAGCATTGATTAGCGGCGCAGCGTCGAGGCTGCTGTGTACCGTATCCTGAATCAGCATGGCTAGCAGTGCGGTGAGAGGCTTATCGTCGCGCAAGCCAAAGAGCCGCAGCGCATCACCCATTGTCCAGTTCATAAAGCGGGCCAGCGAAAGATTCGTCAGGCCAAGCGCGTGCAGATTGCGGACAACCTCATCGAAATGGCGCATGGGCAGTTGGACTCCACGACGGCTAGCTTGCCAGAATACACTGGCGAGTTTGTCCAGAAAAGCCCAGAAGTTTCGGTGAGCCGGAGTGTCGCCAAACTTGGCGAGCCGTTCTGCCGACCAGTGTTGCGGATCACGATACAGAGTCGCGACTCGATCTGGCAGCCACGCCACATAACCGGGCAGGCGCTCTGCATCAAGCGGCGACATTCCGATGCTTTCCAGCAATTCGCCACCGACTCCGCTGGGTTCAAAATCAACCAGTGTCGTTGCGCCAACATCGAAAGCAAACCCCCTATGCCGAAAGAAACCTGCACAACCGCCCGGTTGACCGTGCGCTTCCAGCACCGTTGTGGACAGCCCCTGTGCTTGCAGCCGAACCGCTGTCGCTAGTCCTGCCATTCCGCCACCGACAATCACTACATCGCGCATCCGTACCTCCATATCTTTCAGAACTTTCAGAACATATTGAAAGTTATGAAACTAGTCTACGACGATTTGGGATTTATGGCAAGCACCTTTTTTCACAAGTTGAACGAAAGAAACTATTCACTGAAAATACCGGGAGATTTAGGGAGATTCGCAGGAATTGGTACATATTCCGATTTGTCTTGTAAAATCCTGATTGACTGCCACAATACCTTATCAATAAATCTACGTTTTGTAGCGGAGGATTTTCATGCGACGTACCCTTTCGTTCTTTATCTCCATCATGGTTGCCCTGACGGCCCTCATGATGCCGCTTCGCGCCCAGAGCGCCAATGAAGCGGTTGCGCCGCAAGTGATTGATACCGCGCCTGTCAGTGGCGAAGAACTGCCTATTGATGGCACCGTTTCCTTTATCTTTGATCAGGCGATGGATCAGGGCAGTGTGCAAGCTGCGCTCAAGGTCAGTCCTGCGACTCAAGGATCGTTGTCATGGTCGAATGACACAACAGCAACCTTCAAGCCTGCCACACCTTTGCAGAGAGGGATTCAGTACACCTTCAGCGTTGGCAATGGAGCTAAAAGCAAGGCAGGTACGCTGCTCCGCGATGTGTATACAGCACGCTACCGCACAGCAGGCTTTCTCGAAGTAACCCAGATGCTGCCTGCCAACAACACCGCTAACGTCAGCGCTATCCCGGCGATCACCGTGATCTTTAACCGTCCAGTGGTACCGTTGGGAACCTTGGACGAGATGGCAAAGCAGCCCAGCCCGATCACGATTGCGCCAGCGGTAGACGGCAAAGGCGAGTGGACAAGCACCTCGATCTATACCTTTAGGCCAACGACAGGCTTGCAAGGCGGCAAAAAATACACTGTTACGATCAAAAAGGGGCTGACCGATGTTAGTGGGGCAACCCTGCAAAACGATGTGGTGTCGAGCTTTACCGTTGCTTCGCCACAAGCCATTACGGTTACTGTTATACGGGGCGATGATCGCTATGTAGACCCCAACACGCAGAATCAGAATGTCAACCGCGAAGCCAAATTCGCCATCACCTTCAGCCAACCAATGGATACTGCGTCTACCCAAGCTGCCTTTTCGTTGTCAGCGAATAATGACAAAGTTGACGGATCTTTTGAGTGGAACGCCGCCAATAATAAACTGACCTTTGCGCCCAAAGCGCTCCTTAATTACGCAACACAGTACATCGTCAAGCTGGATCACAATGTTGCCCGCAGTGCAGGTGGTTCGCTGCTGGATAAAGATACGGTTTATCCGATAACCACCATCGGCTTGCCCGATATTGTCCGCACACAGCCCAGTAACGGCGAAACGACTGATCCCTACGGCGGCTTTGGTCTGGAATTTTCCGTGCCGATGAAGCTCGATAACATCAGATCGCGGATCACTTTTGACCCGCCACAAACTACTGGCACGTCCGAATACACTGCCCCCGATGGGTCTTTCTACAACACTGGCGCAGGTTACACACCGAGCACTAACTTTACCGTGACCATTGATGTCGCAGGGTTAGTGGATCGCTATGGTACGCCGATTTACATTAATCCAAAAAGTTCGGTGTACACGGTTGTGGCTCCCAACAAGCTGCAAGTCAAATATACGACCAATGGGCTAAACCCCAATGTTATCTTGCAGGTCAAGGGCAGTCCCGGCATCTACAGCGCCTATCGTCCTAGCACTCAGCTTTTTGTCGCGCATGTGAACGTCCAGCAGCTTGATCTTTCACTGTTCTCGTTGCCTCTGACAGACTTTCTGAATCTCGCCAAACAGAACGGCTACGATGCACAGCGCACTTACAATCCGCAGGATTTGCTACGCCACTGGACAATGAACGTTGCCGACCCACGCGACGCGACGCGCTACGATCTGGTCACACTCAGCACACAAGGGGCAAGTGCAGCGCTTCCGCCAGTGGCAGCGTTCTCCTGCCCCGGCGCACCTGCTACCCGCCTCAGTGTAGGCATGTCCGCGATGGTCACGCCCGACGATCCGACTCCGCTGCGGATTCGCAGTGCGGCGGGGCTAACGGGTGCGGTGTTAACGCAGCTTAAGCCCGGTATCCAGTTGGATATTATTGGTGGGCCAACCTGTGCCGATGGTTTTGTGTGGTGGAACATTCGCACCAAAGATGGCTCGATCACGGGGTGGGCTGCCGAAGGTACACCCGCCAGCTACTTTATCGGTCCAGTGGGACAAGCGCCAGCGCCAGCCGTTCCCGCTGCAAACAATCCCAGTGACGCGAATGCACCTGCCCTCACGCCGGGAGCCTACTGGCTGGACTACAACTCGCCACAGTTGCAAGGCACACCCAATGCACAACCACGTATGGTGCATGTGTTGTTTGTGGCGACAGCGAATGTTACGGTCAAAGTTGCCCAAAAAGAAGTGTTGGCGTGGGTCACAGATTTGCAAAGTGGTCAGCCAGTCGCCAATGCAGCCGTGCAATTCTACGTAGGTCAGGAGAATCTCACACCGCTAGGTGCGCCTGTCAAAACTGATGCCAATGGCTTAGCCCGCCAACCCTTGCAAGACGATCAAGGAGCATCGCGCAATGAGGTGTTCGCCTCGGTCAACGATGGCGCAAATGTCGGAGTGGGGTCGGCAAATTGGTCTAACGGCATCGATCCATATACGTTTAATCAACCCGTCAATTTTGATCCGCAGAGTTTGAGCGTGTACTTGTACAGTGATCGTTCGCTGTACCAACCGGGTCAGACGGTCTACTTCAAAGGCGTAGTCCGTACCAAAGACGATGTAACCTATGGTCTGAGTCCATTTAAGACGGTGCCTGTCGAACTGACCAATGATCAGAATCAGGTGCTCGACAGCCGCGAAATTCCGGTGAATGACTATGGCAGCTTCTCGGATAGCTTTACCATTCCCGAAAACGGCAGCTTTGGCGTGTATCGCATCATTGTGCGTCCGGGCTTTACTGGCGGCGACACGCAAAACTATCAAGGGCCGCAGTTCTCGCGTGAATTCGATATAGCCCAATATCGCTTGCCAGAATATCAGGTTACGCTCAACGCCGAAAAGCCACAGGTAGTACAGGGTGACACGATCAAAGTCACTGTCGATAGTGCGTATTTCTTCGGCGGCGCGGTCAAGAACGCCAACGTCGATTGGAACGTGCTGTCAAACAATTATAGCTTCAATTACACGGGCAATGGGCGCTATCGCTTTATCGATCAAAACGATGATGAAGGGTTGCGCTTTTTTCCTGACTATCGCGGCTACGTGGCTAAAGGCACGGGCAAAACCGATGATCAGGGCAAACTAACCATTGAAATCCCCGCCGATCTGGGCAATCAAAAGACCAGCCAGACCTTCAGCATCGAAGCGCGTGTCACCGATGTTAGCGATCAGACGATTGCTGGAACGCTTGAAGTGACCGTGCATCAGGGCGAATTTTATATCGGGGTTGCCCCGGAAAATTATGTTGGCACCGCGAATCAGTTAGAAGCTGTTAATCTGATCAGTGTGGATTGGGACAGCAAGCCTAAACCCAACACTGACCTAACCGTCAAAGTGGTACAGCGTGTCTGGGTGACTGAGCAAACGATTGATCCGCAAACGGGCGAAATCAAGTACAAATCGACAGTCAAAGAGGATAAGCTGGCAGAATCCCTCATCAAAACCGATGCCGATGGCAAAGCGTCATACTCCTTCACACCGACAGGCGGCGGCATCTATAAGATTTACGCTACCAGCCAAGACTCGCACAACAACCAGATCACCAGTTCGGCTTACCTGTGGGTGGCGGGGCCGGGGTATGTCCCGTGGCGGGCAGACGGTGATCGGATCGATCTCAAGACAGATCGGGACAGCTATAAGATTGGCGACACTGCCTCGATCTTGATCCCCAGTCCGTTTCAAGGGGCAACCAAAGCGCTAATCACTGTTGAGCGCGGAAAAGTATTGCGCTCCGAAGTGGTGGATCTCACCTCGAACAGCACTATCTACAAAGTGCCGATCACGCCAGACCTTGCGCCGAATGCGTTTGTATCGGTACTTCTGGTCAAAGGTCCAGATGCAAACACGCCTGCCGCTGCCTATCGGTTTGGCCTCACAGGATTTACCGTTGATGCAGAACGGCTCAAGCTAAATATCGCTGTAACCGCTGATAAACCGCAAGCTTCCCCCGGTGAAACAGTCACTTACAAGGTCAAAGTGACCGACTATGAGAATAAGCCAGTTCAGGCCGAAGTTGGGCTTGGCCTCACTGACGCGGCGGTGCTTTCTGTGAAACCGGATACTAGCACCCCCATTGCCGATTATTTCTACGCTACACAGGGCATCGCAGTTCGCACAGGAACGGCACTGACGCTCAATGTGGATGGGCAAACCGAGCAGATTCGCGCCCAACTCGACGCACTCAATAAGCTTGGCCCGACGAATCAATCGGGCGGCGGTGGTGGTGGTGGCGGTGGTGGCGAGGGCGCTCCGATTCAGGTGCGTCAGAAATTCGTCGATACGCCGCTGTGGGAGCCATTCGTCAAAACCGATGCGAACGGCGAGGCCACTGTCAGCGTGACTCTGCCCGACAACCTGACGCAGTGGCGGCTCGATGCGCGGGCAGATACGACACCTACCGGGGAACTGAACACAACGCTCGTCGGGCAAACGACCTTCGACCTGATTAGCACAAAGCCGCTGCTAATCCGTCCAGTTACGCCGCGCTTCTACGTGGTGGGCGATGTTGGTACATTAGCCGCAATCGTCAACAACAATACGGGTGCGGATCAGGATGTAAAAGTTCGTCTGGAGGCGAAGGGCGTAACCGTCAAAACTAATGTTGAACAAACCGCTAAAATCGCCTCAGGCGACCAGATGCGCTTCGAGTGGCAGGTCGAAGTACAGGACGTAGAGTCAGTCGATGCGACCTTCAGCGCTGCCACTGCTGATAACAAGTTCACGGATGCTGCCAAGAGTACCGCGGGGCAGGGCGATGATCGGACTCTGCCAGTGGTACGCTATGAAGTGCCGGAGAATATCGGTACAGGCGGCAGTATCCGCAAGGAAGGCGGTACGCAAACCGAAGGAGTCGCCATTCCGCCGCGCCTGAATACCGCGCAAGGGACACTCGACATTCGCGTCGATCCATCGTTGGCGGCAAGTGCCGTGAGTGCGCTAGACGTGCTAGCCAACGAACCTCTGCAAGATACCCAGCAGACGGTCAGCCGCTTCCTGCCGAACCTGATGACCTATCGCGCCCTGAAAAAGCTCGGCATCGATAACGCCACCATGCGCGACGACCTGACCAAGACCATCGACTTCGCCATTCAAAAGCTAGAAGCAGAACAGCATCAGGATGGCGGGTGGGGCTGGTTTGTCACCAACGACAGCGATCCGCTGGTCAGTGGCTATACCATCATCGGCCTTGGTGAAGCTAAGAAAGATGGCTTCAAGGTCGATCAGGACAGCCTCAATCGGGCGATCAACTTTGTCGTTAAGAGTGCTGTGCCAAATATCAATGCCAACACCCCCGGCTCACAGTTAAATCGACAGGCGTTCCTGTATTACGCATTGGCCCGCGCTGGCTACAAAGATGCAGGCGCAGTGCGCTTGATCCCGCTGCGTGAAAAGTTGAGTATCTACGCACGGGCGTATCTTGCCATGACGCTGCACATGCTCAATGCAGGCGATACTGCCAGCGTCAATACTGCGCTGGCGGATTTCCAGACAAAAGCCATCACTAGCGCGACAGGGGTTCACTGGCAAGAAGATACACCCGACAGCCTCAATTGGAATACGGACACTCGCACAACGGCGATTGTCCTCGAAACGCTGATCGAGTTGCAGCCGACCAGCCCGATCATTCCTGATGTGGTGCGCTGGTTGATGGTCGCCCGAAGCGGCGATGCGTGGCAAACGCCCCAAGAAACTGCGTGGGCAGTCATGTCGCTAACCAACTGGATGCAGATTACAGGTGAACTCAAGCCGAACTATACCTTCGGCGTAACCCTCAATGACAAGGCGTTGGTGAGTGATCAGAAAGCGACCCCTGAGACGGTTGAGCAGCAGGTCAAGCTGCAAGTAGCAGTCAAGGATCTCCTCAGTGGGCAAACCAACCGCTTGGTGATCAATCGTAGCAGCGGCGATGGCGTGCTGTACTATACTGCCCACTTGAAGGCGTATCTGCCTGTCGATCAGTTGCAGCCCGTGTCACGTGGCCTGACTGTAACTCGTACCTACAGTTTGATGAGCGATCCTGACCATACGCCGATTACACAGGCGAAGGTTGGCGACGCAATTCGCGTGACGCTCAATATCATCGCCCCTAACGATCTCAACTATCTTGTAATCAACGACCCGATCCCGGCAGGCACCGAAGGAGTCAACCCGGATCTTGCTACGACTGGCACGATTGGTCAGCCGCCGGATTTACATTTGGACGATCCTCTGGCAAAGGGGTGGGGTTACTGGTGGTTCAGCAATACCGAACTGCGGTTTGATCGGACGGTGCTGTATGCTTCGTTCTTGCCCAAAGGTTCATATCAGTTTACTTATACCGTGCAAGCCAATCTCGCTGGACAGTACCGCGTGATCCCGACAACGGGTCAAGAAGTGTACTTCCCGGAGACTTACGCACGCAGCGCTAGTGCAATCTTCACAGTACTGCCGAAGGACGCGCAGTAGTTACAGGTTTAGTTTATGTGGTGGAATATGGCCTTAGCGGTATCTACGCTTATGTATGGAGCTATGGCTAGCTATAGAAAATGTACTCAATACTATGCTATCATAGTCAATACAAATATAAATAGGGGATCGCCGCTGTCAGCCAGCGGTGAGTGTAGATAAGTCGTCTTGAGCGATGATCAGAGCGCATAAAATCCGGTTGAACCCCACACCAGAGCAGCAGACCTACCTGATGAAAGCGGCAGGGACGGCGCGGTATGCCTATAACTGGGCGGTGGCGCAGTGGCGAGCCATCGAGGGCAGGAAACCGGGGGCGCTGGCGCTGAAAAAGCAGTTCAACGCGGAAAAACCAGCCTGGGCTTATGAAGTAACCAAGTGTGCGGCGGAAGGCGCTTTCACTGACTTTGGCGTCGCGTTGAGTAACTTTTATGCAGGGCGAGCACACGCGCCTGAGTTCAAGCAGCGCAGCAAAGGCCACTTCAAGTTCAAGATCAACAATGACAGGTTGGATGTGGTTGGGCATTGGGTGAAAATTCCAAAACTGGGCTTAGTTAACCTAGCGGAAAACCTCCGCTTTGACGGTAAGATTCTGGGAGCTACCGTCAGCCGTGAGGCGGCATGGTGGTACATCAGCATCACTGTCGAGAGGCCCGATAGTCACGGGTGTGCCTTACCCGCCCAGTGTGGGATCGATGCGGGCTTGCTGCGCTTGGCCACGCTCAGTGATGGGATCACGATTGAGGCCGTCCGCCCCCTGCGGAACTTACGGGCACGCATCAAGCGCTTGCAGCAGTTACTCGAAACCAAGCAGAAAGGATCGCACAATCGCGAAAAACTCAAGGCGAAAATTGCTCGGCTGCACAAACAAGTGCGCGATATTCGGGATGATCTGTTGCACAAGTTGACGACATGGCTTGCCAGAAACTACGGCTTTATCGCTGTGGAAGACTTGAATGTGGCGGGGATGCTTCAAAACCACAAGCTTGCCCTGTCGCTTTCAGACGCAGCGTTGGGTCGGATGCTGGCTTTGCTTGAAAGCAAGGTCGTCGCCCACAACGGCGAGGTCGTCAAGGTCGGGCGGTTCTTCCCCTCGTCCAAAACCTGTGTGCGGTGCAAGGCCAAGCGCAAGAAATTGAGTCTGTCCGAGCGGACATTTACGTGTGCCAACTGCGGCTTCACCCTTGATCGCGATTGGAACGCGGCTATCAATATTTTGCACGAAGGCTTACGAGTGGCCTCAAACACTGGTCGTCCGGTAGTGGCTATGACGGACGTAAATAGTCCCTTGACGGGATACAACCTAGATCAAGGTCTTCGTATGATCACTTTTGACCACATTCGAATACCTGAAAGGTAGCAGACTAAATCAGTATGCCTATCGAAGACATAGACACTCTGCTCTCGAAACCAAACCATGCGATTGTTGGTATCAACCGGGCTGTTGGAGCACCTCAACTGACGGTGGTCTGGTACCTATGGGATGGCAAATCCTTTTCTTTCTCTACGACGAAAGATCGTGCCAAATATCTGAACCTCAAACGAGACCCATCCATCTCGCTGCTCGTTGATAACCTAGAAGAGGGTTGGTATGTTGTGGCATACGGGCAAGCGGAAATTAATGAGCAGGATGCCGACTTTTCACGACGACTTTTCAGGAAATATCTGCCAGAAGACCCACGCGCACAACACGGAGATAACGATCCCAATCGCGTGATGGTTGTAGTATTCCCAGAAAAAATAATCACTGGGCATTAGCCAAAGTATCGTTACTATTGGCTGCTGAATCTATGACGTTCAGATGAACATTGAAGACATCCTGACACGACAGAGATTAGGGCATGTGCAAATTTGGAGGTGAGGTAAATGACCATTCACCTGCCCTAATCGAGAAGGAAGAATGCTTGTGTTTACCGTTGCCACAAAGTTACTACAACAATCGCTTGGCTCTGAGGCGAGCTTTCGTGATGGTCAGTGGGAAGCTATCAAAGCGCTGGTAGAAGATCGAAACCGCGTGGTGGTAGTGCAGCGCACAGGCTGGGGCAAAAGTCTGGTCTACTTTCTGGCAACGCGCCTGATGCGCGATCAGGGGGCGGGGCCAACTGTGCTGATCAGCCCTTTGCTGTCTCTGATGCGTAATCAGATACAAGCCGCCGCAACTTTCGGCTTGAACGCGGTAACGGTGAACAGCACCAACCCCGATGAGCATTCTGAGATCGAAGCGCAGATCCGACGCGACGAAATCGATTTGCTGCTGATCTCACCCGAACGTCTCGCCAACGATCATTTTCAGGCGCAGGTGTGGTCGTCGCTGAAACATACAGTCGGGTTGATTGTCATTGACGAAGTACATTGTATTTCCGATTGGGGTCACGATTTTCGCCCAAACTATCGACGCATCATGAGTGTTCTCGATGATCTACCCGCCGAGGTAGGCATTATCGGGACGACTGCGACAGCAAATGAGCGCGTTATTGAGGACGTGATCGAGATTTTGGGATCGAATGTACAGATTTTGCGCGGCCCGCTTACTCGCGAAAGCCTAAACCTCTACGCCTTTCCAACCGCTCTTTCCTCAGCGGATCGTTTGGCGCTGCTGGCGGAAATGCTACGAAATATGCCCGGTAGCGGAATTATCTATTGTATGACGACACGCGATTGTCAGGTCGTGGCGGAGTGGTTGCAATCGCAAGGGTTAAAAGTCCAGCCCTACTATGCCGACGTTGAAGAATCCGGCGTTGATCGCGTCGTGCTAGAACAACAATTGCTGAATAACAAACTAAAAGCACTGGTTGCCAGTGTTGCCCTCGGCATGGGCTTCGATAAACCTGATCTGCATTTCGTTATTCACTATCAATATCCCGGCTCGATCATCAGCTATTATCAACAGATTGGGCGTGCCGGGCGGGGCATCGACGAAGCCAATATCATCTTGATGCACGGGCCGGAAGATCCCGACATCCAGCGCTATTTCATCGACAGCGCCTTCCCCAAGCCAGAACACGTCCAGCAAACGATTGAGGCATTACGCCAATCAGAGACAGTAACGATTAATGAATTGCAACGCTGGGTCAATGTCCGACGTAGCACGATGGACAAGATTCTGACCCACCTTGAAGTTGACAAGATTATCGAGAAGGCCGAGCGCGGCTATCGCCTGCTTGACGAAGACCGCGCCCCTGATTATGCCCGCTGGGCGCGGGTAACGGCGCAACGCTACCGTGAGTTGGAGCAGATGCAGGCCTATATTCGACATGACGGCTGCCTGATGCGCTTTATCGCCGCCGCGCTAGACGATACAAGCTCACAAATACCCTGTGGAAAATGCCAGAACTGCCTCCACAAACAAGCTGGCATGAGCAAACGCTTACCGTCTCGCCAATTGGTGGAAGCGGCAAATACATTTCTGCGGCAAGGCAAGCCAATTACGATTGAACCGCGTGCCATGTGGCCTAGCGGTCTGCCGAATGTGAAAGGCAAAATCAAGCCGCCTAACCACCCCGGTCTTGCACTCTGCAATCTGTATGATCATGGCTGGGGCGAACTGGTCAGTCAGGCCAAGCAGTCTGATACGCTGCTGACTGATGAGCTTATTGAAGCAAGTGCCGCAGTCCTTCGCACGGAATGGGGTAATCTTAAACAGCCCCCACAATGGATAACCGCGATCCCTTCGCTGCGAAAACCCCAAATGCTGCCTGATTTTGCCCGCCGCCTTGCCGAGTGTCTTGGGTTGCCATTCCACCCTGTTATTCACAAGATCAAAGAGCGTCCAGAGCAGCGAACCATGCAGAATAGTTATCAACAAGCCGCTAATGTGCTAGGCGCATTCAGTCTTGCGGCGAAGATCTCGACTAGCCCCGTTCTGCTAGTCGATGATATGGTGGAGTCGGGCTGGACTCTGACGGTAGTGGGCGCGTTGCTGCATCAGGCGGGATGCAACATGGTTTATCCGTTTGCGCTAGCGCAAGGCACAGCACGCGGCACATAATGAGAATTATTCCCAGCCCGAACGCTCAAGCGCGGCGATTTTATCCTGTACCTTCGCATCAAGCGCGGCTTGATAATCGAGCATTCGTTGCAGCAGGGCTGGCTGCTGGCAGCCTAAGATGCGTGCCGCAAGGAGTGCTGCATTGGTAGCATTGCCAATAGCGACGGTAGCGACAGGAACGCCACGCGGCATTTGCACAATCGAAAACAACGCATCCTGCCCATCTAGCGGTTCGATGCGAATGGGAACACCTATTACTGGGAGAGGGGTCAACGCGGCAACCATTCCTGGTAGGTGAGCCGCGCCGCCCGCCCCAGCAATGATAACTTTCAAGCCCCGCTGATGGGCAGCCCGTGCATAGTCAAACATGCGCTGCGGGGTACGGTGCGCCGAGACAATGGTCAGTTCAAAAGGGATCGCGAAATCGCGTAAGACCTCCGCCGCTTGCCGCATCACGGGCAAATCGGAGTCGCTGCCCATGATGATGGCTACTTCTGGCAAGGTCGAAACCGATAGATCGGTCTGATTAGTTAATTGAGTCAATGGAGTCGTTTCCCTACAGATAGATCGGTCTGTTCAGTTAGGTTAGTCAATGGAGTCATTTTCCTCGCAACGTCCGCTAAAGACAATCCAGTTACCGTTACGTGGCCTAGTTTTCGCCCCGGACGAAGTTCACGTTTACCATACCAATGAAACGCTGCCTCCGGCAAGCTGATCGCCGCATCCATCTGCATTTCAGTTGCTTGCGACGTAGCCTGTCCGATCAGATTAAGCATGATCGCCGCTGGGACGCGCATAGCGGGGTCGCCCAGCGGGAGTCGGGTAATGGCGCGGATGTGCTGCTCGAATTGGCTGGTCACGCACGCTTCAATGGTGTAATGTCCAGAGTTATGGGGACGCGGCGCAATCTCGTTTAGGAGGAGGCTGTCATCGGGCAGCAGAAACAGTTCGACTCCAAAGATACCCACCCCTTCCAAACTGGCGACGGCTGCACGGGCGATCTCGCTGGCAGCGGCGGCAATGGCCGGCGAAATTTGCGCCGGAGCAATCACGGTATGGCAGATATTGTCCACCTGCACCGTCTCGACCACTGGATACACGGCGATTTGCCCATCAATGCTGCGGGCAACCATAACCGCCAATTCCTTTGTGAAGGGAACCCATTGTTCCGCGTATAAATCGGCAGCACCAAAACTCGCCATCGCTAGTGGAATATCTTCCAAGTTGCGGACAACATAATTGCCGCGCCCATCGTAGGCCAACCGTTTAGCTTTTAAGACGAAAGGAAAGCCGAACGTTTCGGCAGCTCGGTATGCTGCCTCTACATTGGGGATGTCACAAAAGGCGGGCAGCGGAATATTGTGCTGCGCTAGATAGACCTTCTGTCCAAATTTGTCCTGAATGATGCGAATCGTGCGCGATGGCGATTGGACATTGATTCCGCTTTGTTCGAGCGCTTCCAACGTTTCTACGTCAACGTGTTCGATCTCGGTGGTCACGACATCGCAGCCTTGCGCCAGTTTGCGGATTTTCGCAGGATCGCGGAAGCTGCCAATGACGTAGCGCTGCGCGATCTGTATAGCGGGTGAATCAGGATCGGGATCAAGGATGGCGACAGACATTCCCATACGCTGTGCCGCTTGCGCCAACATCCGTCCCAATTGCCCACCGCCGAGGATGCCAATCATTGCGAATTTCAAGGCTGTTCCTTCAAGGTTTGTTGAATCGCCTGTACGATCAGGGCATGTTCAGCTTCGTGCATTCGTGTCTCAAACGCTTCCAGTGTATCCGAGTCGAGGATGGGTACACTGCTTTGGGCGATAACCTTGCCAGCATCGATCTCAGGTACAACAAAATGCACCATGCAGCCGCTTTCGGTAATCTCGCCCCGCTGGTACGCCTCAAACGCCCGTTGGATCGCTTCTGTACCCGCGAATGTACCGGGCAGCGCTGGATGAAGATTAATAACCCGATCTCGAAATGTGTCTAGAAACGTCTGGCTAAAAACGTGCATCCAACCCGCCAGCACGATTAGGTCTGGTTGATAAGCAATCAGTTGTTGCGCCAGATCGTGATCGTATTGCTCACGGGTTTTCCCACTGTCGGTGTACGGTTTCAGCGGAAAATAGAGTGTCGGAATGTGGTGCTGTGCGGCACGAACCAACCCATAAGCGGCTTTACGGTTGGAGACGACCAGCTTAATTTCAGCGCGGAGATCGCCTTTTTCAATGGCATCGATAATCGCTTGTAAATTACTCCCCGAACCGGAGATAAGGATTACGAGATGCGGTAACGTAGCCATCGCTATTGAATCGCCACGCCGGAACCAGCTATGATCTCACCGACGAGATATACATCGCCACTGAGTAGCGCCTTTTGATCAGGCGGGATAATCGCTAACATCCCCAAGCCCATATTGAACACGCGGTACATCTCAGCTTCGCTAACATCCCCTGTTGTTTGGATTAGGCTAAAGATCGTGGGGATAGGCCATGTCCCTTTGTGGAGAATCGCGCCTGTACCGTCTGGGAAAATTCGCGGCGGATTCTCGATGAGGCCGCCCCCGGTAATATGCGCTAGCCCTTTGATGTCGATCCCAGCACTTTGCAAACGTTCGATCTCAGGAATATAGGAGCGATGAACGGCGAGTAATGCCTCGCCAATGGTACAATCGAGTTCAGGCCGAAAGATTGTCCAGTCAAGCTCAGAGAGCGCTCTGCGAGCCAACGAATAGCCATTGGTATGCAAGCCGCTAGACGGCAGCCCAACAATCAGATCGCCCGGTTGGATGCGCGAACCATCGATGATCTTGGCGCGTTCTACTACGCCAATAATCGTACCCACCAGATCAAATTCACCACCGACATAGACACCGGGCATTTCGGCAGTTTCGCCACCTAGCAATACACAGCCGACGGCACGGCACGCCGCCGCGATCCCACCGACGATTGCGGCGATCTGTTCCGGCGCGATGGCTGAGGAAGCGACATAATCCAGAAAAAACAGCGGACGTGCGCCCTGCACCAAAATGTCATTGATGCAATGGTTGACCAGATCGTGACCGATAGTGTCCCACTGTCCGAAGCGGGAAGCCACTTTCATCTTCGTACCGACCCCATCCGTCGAGGCAACCAGCACAGGGGCATTCATCTGCTGCAACTGCCCAGCATCATACAGACCGCCGAATGCGCCAATACCGCCCAACACCGCTGGTGTATAGGTCGATTTCACCGCCGCTGCCATCAGCGATTTGGCGCGATTTGACGCGTCAATATCGACTCCGGCGAGGCGGTATACATTACCTTGTGCTTCTAGTAAATGATCTTTTGCTTCGGTTAGGGCAGGCCGCCCAATGTCGTGCCGATAGTGCATCCCCTCAAAGTGAATCTGCTCTACGCCAGTGTAGGCTTGGTTGAGCGCTTGAGTCAGCGTTTCGCCACAGGCCGAAACTGCCAACACGCGCCCACCAGCCGTTACGACTTGATTCTGGCTATCTCGCGTGGTGCCTGCGTGGAATACCTCGGCTTGCGGCACACATTCTAGCCCCGTGATCAGTAGACCTTTCGGGTACTCACCGGGATAACCGGGCGCGGTCAGCACGACAGCGGCACACGCACTATCGCGCCACAAACTGTTAGATTGTGGATACTCACTCAAAGATCCTTCGATACACGCTAGCAGAATTTCAACGAGATCAGCCTTTAGCAGCGGGAGAATAACCTGTGTTTCTGGGTCGCCAAAGCGGGTATTGAATTCAAGGACTTTGAAGCCATCAGGAGTTAGCATCAGTCCCGCGTAGAGTATCCCGCGAAATAGAGTGCCTTCCGCCGCCATGCCGCGTACTGTCGGCAGCAGCACCCGATCCTTGATCTCCTGTAATAGTGCTGGTTCAATCAATGGTTGGTGCATATCGCTGTATGCGCCCATCCCGCCCGTGTTTGGCCCCTGATCGTCATCGAAGACCCGTTTATGATCGCGGGCGGGCGGCATCAACAGCACATCCTGACCATCGCAAAACGCCAACACTGAAACTTCTGGCCCACTCAACCGTTCCTCGATCACCACCTGAGACCCCGCGCTACCGAACTCGTGATCGATCAAAACGCGATGTAAGGCTTGGAGTGCTTCCTCGACGGTTTCGCAGACGATTACGCCTTTTCCAGCGGCGAGGCCATCGGCTTTGACCACAACCGATCTCCCAGATATGGCAAATTCGTCGATGAATTCAGCCGCTTCTTCAAAGGTATCAAAAGCCTGATACGCCGCTGTAGGAATGTTGTGGCGCTGCATAAAGGCTTTGGCAAATGCCTTGGAGCTTTCAAGCTGTGCGGCTGATTGCGCCGGCCCGAAGATTTTCAGACCCGCCGCCATGAAGGTATCCACAATGCCCGCCGACAGCGGCGCTTCTGGCCCAACGATGGTTAGATCAATGGCGTTCTGCTGAGCAAAATCCAGCAGTGTCGCTATGTCATCGGCTTTAACCGCGACATTCACGGATGACGCACGCCCTGACTCGGCTGACCATTCGGTGCCAGCGTTCCCCGGCGCGACGAAAATATGCTGCACTTGTGGGGATTGCGCCAGTTTCCAAGCGAGGGTATGTTCGCGCCCACCGCTACCGATAACGAGAACTTTCATTAGCCGCCCCACATCCCCTCAAAGACAGTTTTGTCCCGATTTTCTTCAAACAGCCAATCGGGTATCTTGATCGGATACTTGCCCGAAAAACAGGCGGTGCAGTAGGTATTCTGGAAGCCGACAGTTTCCTGAATCGCATCAAGCATCCCCGGCAAACTCAAGTAATCCAAGCTATCCGCGCCAATACGCTGGCATATCTCAGGAATGTCCAGTTTGTGCGCGATCAATTCCTTGTAGGTTGCCATGTCCAAACCCATAAAGCAGGGATGTCTGACCGGGGGCGATGAGACGCGCACATGAACTTCGGTTGCGCCGCCATCGCGCAAGAGTTGAACCAGCGGGCCAGCCGTACTACCCCGCACGATGCTGTCATCGACTAGCACGACCCGCTTACCTTCAAGGTTTGAGGTGAGCGCATTGTATTTGAGCTTGACACTTTGCTGTCGCAAACGTTGATCGGGCTGAATAAAGGTGCGTCCGATATAGCGATTCTTGGTCAACCCTTCGCTAAATGGAATACCCGATTCAAAGCTGTAGCCAATCGCTGCCGGAGTAGCCGAGTCCGGCACGCCGATCACGATGTCCGCGTCGGCAGGGCTTTCCTGTGCCAAACGCTTCCCCATATTCTGCCGCACCTTGTGGATCATCTGCCCATCGAGAATTGAATCGGGACGCGCAAAGTAGACATACTCAAAGACACACAACGCGCGTTCTGGCGCGGGTTCTAACCCTTTGTACGAGGTCAGACCATTGCTGTCAATCCGCACGATCTCGCCGGGATTGATATAGCGCACGTACTCCGCACCAATGGTACTAAGCGCACAGGTTTCGCTGGCGACCACGTAGCCTTCAGGCAGCTTACCGATACTCAACGGGCGTAACCCATGTGGATCGCGGACAGCATAGATCGCGTCACGGGTGAGAATCGTCAGTGAATACGCGCCTTCGACGGCTGACATCATAGCGCGGATACGCAGCACCCAGCGGTCATCGACCTCGGTATCATCGACCCGGACATTCATCATATCCCATACGTCGGGCGGTGCAGCCAAAATCTGGGTCATCAATTCGGTATCGCTGGTCGAAGACAAGCCCACACCGCGCTCCAAGAGCATTTGCCGCAGCAGCAAGGCATTGGTCAAATTGCCGTTGTGCGATAGCCCTAGCGGCCCATACATGGTTTCGATCAGATACGGCTGGACATTGCGAAGATGCAGCCCGCCTGTTGTGGAATAGCGCGTGTGTCCAATTGCCAAATGGCCTTCCAGCGGCGCAAGGTTCGCTTCGTTAAAAACCTGTGCCACTAAGCCAACATTCTTGTGCATGTAGGCTTTTTGTCCATCGCACGCCACAATTCCAGCGGCCTCTTGACCGCGATGTTGCAGCGCATACAGCGCGAAAAACGCCAGTCTCGCCACCTCGCGACCCGGCGCATAAATCCCAAAGACACCACATTCTTCATGCGGCTTATCGTCGCCATCAAAAAACTGCACGTTGCTATCAGGAGTCATATTGTCCAATACATCACTCAACTTGGTTAGCCTGCGTTTCTGTCAATTTCTATGGATGTTGCCTGAAAGTAAGCGGTCAGGGTTTGCACAATGCGCTCATTAGCGGGTGTTGCGGCGGGCGCAAAGGGTTTCCCTGTCAATTTTTCATAGGCGGCGATATAGCGGGCGGCGACCTGTGCCTGAAAGTCTGGCGGCATGGCGGGCGGCACGCCTTCGCCGCGATAACCTTGCTGGATAAACCAGCGTCGCAGAAACTCCTTATCAAAGTTTTCCGGCTCACCATCGGCTTCATAAGATCCAGTGAGCCAATAGCGGCTTGAGTCGGGCGTATGGATCTCATCAATCAGCATCAGGCGATTTTCCGAGTCTAGCCCAAACTCATATTTGGTATCGACCAAGACCAGACCAGCGCGGCTAGCGATCTCTTGTCCGCGTGCGAAGATCGCCAGCGCCGCCGCTTCGACCTGCTCCCAAATTTCGGGCATGACAAGTTGTTTGTTGATAATTTCATCACGGGTGAGTCGTTCATCGTGCGCGCCGCCAGTCGCTTTGGTCGTTGGCGTGATGATCGGCTGCGGCAGGGGATCGTTGCGTTGCAGGCCATCCGAGAGCGGAATGCCATAGGGCGTGCGTTCGCCTTGTGCATACAGCGTCCAGAGCGAGGTGCTGGTTACGCCTGTAATGTAGCCACGTACAATGACTTCGACAGGCAGCGGTTGCACCTGCTGGGCAATGGTTACGTTAGGATCGGGCACCGCGATCAGGTGATTCGCCACAATATCGCGGGTTTGCGCGAACCACCATGCGCTTAACTGATTCAGCACTTGCCCCTTATAGGGGATCGTGCCGAGGACGCGATCAAAGGCCGATACCCGATCCGTCGTAATGAGGATCAGTTGACCGTCGCTTTGACTGCGCTGATAAATATCGCGAACCTTGCCGCTGGCTTTTTCGCCCAAGTCTGGCAAATCCACAGAGTCGAAGGGAATCACCTGCATCAGTTGTTCATTCGTTAGCATCGGCAAGCCCCTTACGCATATCGGATCGCGTTTTCAAACAGCCGCAAGCCAAGCATTCCACCTTCGCCGCGCCGCCAATTTGGATGCTGCCACGCAAATATATGATTTTCGGGGTGCGGCATCAGGCCAAGCACATTTCCGGCGGCGTTAGTCAATCCAGCAATACCCAGATCGGAGCCGTTCGGGGAGCCGGGATAGCCAACAGACTGTCCGTCTGCTGCCGTATAGCTGAACGCGACTAGTCCCTCATTCCACAACGCCTGTGAATCTGCGGCGATTAGTCGTCCTTCGCCATGCGCTACCGGACAGTAGATCAGTTCGTCTAAGCCTTCGGTGAACAGTGAACGGCCTTGCTGCGGTTGCAAATAGACCCAGCGACATTCAAACTGCGCCGACGCATTATAGGTCAGCGTAGCGGGCTGCCCCGGCAAGATGCCACATTTGACCAGTGCCTGAAACCCGTTGCAAATGCCCAGTGTAGGCCGACCCGCCTCGACAAACGGTTGCAGCATCTCGCCTAAGCGGTGCTGCAAGTTTAGCGCCCAGAGTTTGCCAGCGCCCAGATCGTCGCCATAGGAAAAGCCACCGGGCAGTACCAACATTTGATAATCCATCAAATGCCGTTCTCCGGAAAGTAACTGGTTGATATGGACAATCTCCGGTACACCCCCGGCGAGTTCGCACGCCGCTGCCGCATCCCGATCTCGGTTGGAGCCAGTCGCGTGCAGAATGAGCACACGCGGCTTGCTCGTGTTTTTGGGCAGTATCGTGTGATCAGTTCGCACTGTTGTCGCTACAGGCTGAACGTCAGGCGCAGTCACGATCTGTTCGCCGCGCCAAACACGTTCTAGTTCTGTGACTGAAATATCGATCAACGGTTCAGCGTGAATAATCGTCAGTTTCCCCGCACCCGAGCCATCAACTGAGCCAATTTTACCATATTGAATACCTTGCATGGCTACTTCAAAGGCGGCTGAGTCGGCGGGTCGCACCTCGACCACAAAGCGATTCAGCGATTCAGCAAACAATGCAGTCATGGGATTGGCAGAAACTTCTGCCAGATTGATCGCCGCCCCAAGCCGTCCGGCGATGCACATCTCTGCGAGGGTAACTGCCAAACCGCCCTCACTGCAATCGTGGCAGGCTTGCACGAGATCCGCCTGAATAGCCGAATACAGCGTTCGCATGGTATGCAACGCATCTGGTACAGGCTGGGGGACTGTGCCGTCGGTGCGGTTGTGGATCAGATGGTAATGACTGCCGCCAAGTTCGTCGCGGGTCGCGCCAATGACATACAGCAGATTGCCCGCCTGCTTGAGATCCATCGAAACGCTATGCTGAACATCCGGCACAATGCCAATGGCAGAGATCACCAACGTACCGGGGATGGCGTGGCGCTGTCCATCTGCGCCTATATACTCGTTGTTAAGACTGTCTTTGCCGGAGATAAACGGCGTGCCATAGGCTAGCGCCGCATCGTAGCAACCCTGCACACAGCGCACCAACGATCCTAGACGATCTGGTTGACGCGGATTGCCCCAACAAAAGTTGTCGAGAATCGCCGCACTATCAGGATCAGCGCCTACCGCGACCAGATTCCGCATGGCTTCATCGAGCGTTGCCCACGCCATTGCATACGGATCGTGATCGCCGTAACTGGGACAAACCCCATTTGAAATCGCAATGCCGCGCTTGGGATCGGTCAACTGCGTGTCACGCGGAATCAGAATGCTAGCATCGCCGGGGCCGTGATTATCTACACCCACCAGCGGCTTCAAGGCAGTAGAGCCTTGCACCTCATGGTCATAGCGCCGCACGATAGACTCTTTGCTCTGAATATCGGGATGTGCTAACAGCGTTAGCAGGCTTTCAGCATAATTTTCAGCCGATGAGGCTGTAGTTTGATCCGTGCCAATTGTTGATTGGATAGGTTCCCATACGGCATTCAATTCCATTTGCGGAATACCATCGTGCAGAAACGCCATGTCCAGATCGCCAACGAGTTTGTCACCGTAATACAGCCGCAGACGATCCGTCGCCTCCAACGTACCGATCTGTACCGCCTCGATGTCTTCTCCGTTGCAAATCGCTAGGAATGCTTGCCAATGGCGTGGCGGAATCGCCAGAACCATACGTTCTTGGGCTTCACTCAGCCAGATCTCCCACGGACGCAAGCCGGGATATTTCAGCGGCACACTGTCAAGCTGGACTCGTGCGCCTGTAGTCTTTGCCATTTCGCCCACCGCCGAGGACAACCCACCCGCGCCACAGTCGGTAATCGCGTTATACAGTTGTGCATCACGCGCCCGCAGGATAACTTCAAGCACCTGCTTCTCATGGATCGGATGACCGATCTGCACGGCACTTCCAGCGACTGTGCTGGTGGTCGTATCCATTTCCATGCTGGAAAATGTCGCGCCGCGCAAGCCATCGCGCCCGGTACGTCCACCCACCACCGCAATCAGATCGCCGGGTTGGGGATCGGTCACATGCGAGCCGTGTGGCAGCAGGCCCAGACAACCACAAAAGACCAGCGGATTACTGGTGTAGCCCTCGTGGAACAGCACCGCGCCGTTGACGGTGGGGATACCCATTTTGTTGCCGTAGTCCTGCACGCCGTGTACTACGCCTTCGGCAATGCGCCGGGGATGGAGTACGCCCGCTTGCAGCGATTCGAGTGGGGTATCAGGCCAGCCGAAGCATAACACATCGGTATTAGCGATGGGTCGGGCGCTCACGCCGAGAATATCCCGCACTACGCCGCCCACCCCTGTATTCGCCCCGCCGAATGGCTCCAACGCTGAAGGATGGTTATGCGTCTCGACCTTGAAGGCCAAATCCCAGTCGTCGTTGAAGCGAATGATCCCGGCGTTGTCCACAAAGGCCGAATAGACCCATGCCTTCGCGATCTGGTTCGTCGCTGCCCGGATATAGGTATTCAACAGCCCATCGATCAGTTGTTCGCCATCTGGCGATGTGTAATGGATACGGGCTTTGAAGGTCTTGTGTACGCAATGTTCGCTCCACGTCTGCGCGATCATCTCCAATTCCGCGTCAGTTGGTTCGCGATCTTCGTGCTGATAGTAAAGCTGGATCGCTTGCATTTCTGCCAGATTGAGCGACAGTCGGCGTTCAGCACTGATTTTAGTGAGTTGATCTTCAGTCGCATGGCGCAGCGGGATTGTGTCTACTGTATCGTCTACGGCATGGTAGGCAACGAAGGGTGGTTCAATGGCACTATCGACGGTAAAGCGCTGGATCACTGGGTTGGAAAATACCTCGGTTGCCAGCCGTGCAAGATCCTGTGGCGAAGCGTTACCCTGCACAATATAACGCTGGCCTGTCGCGGCTTGTGTCAACGTCTCTATGCCGATCCAATGGGCAGCCTGTAGCAGATTCTCCGCAACCGGATCGGTGACACCGGGCAGCAAGGTAATGTCGATGATATGCTGATTTTCCGAGGGTTGGACAACTTCGGAGAACGAGAAAGTCTCGGTCAGTGGATCGGTCAGGAGTTCAGCCGCGAGTTTTTGAACGTGATTTTCGGTCAGTTGACCTTGTAGAAAAAATAGCTGGGCTACTTGCCAGCTTAGATCAGGCCAACCGTAGACTGAATGTGGCTGGGCAGCGCTAGGCTGCACCGCAATTGTAAATGTTTTCGTGGTCGTTACTGCAAATGACACCAAAAGCCCTCACCATAAATGGACAACATCCCCTCAGTAGAAAGCAGTCTACACCGATTATCGGCAATTACAATTGTGGATTAACCCAAGTGAAGATCAATTCTAAAACAGGAGTCAACGCTAGATTTGAAGGCTCTCCCAAAGGAAGAGCCTTATCGTGAGAAGTCCGCTTCGCCAACGCCCAAAATTTGTTACGAATCGGCCCGTTTAAAGGTCGCGTTAAGCGCCTCTTCTATTGGAACAACTTCATTAGGCGAATAGACTAACAGATAAATATCACGCAGGGTCGGTTCGTTATATTCAGAAATAGCTCTAGATAAGCCTCCGACCATCGCTGGTGCGATCTCTTTGATACCTCGCCCACCCATCCCTGTACCAAACAGCGGAAAAGCGATGCTTTTGATCGCTTTAAACTCAGGATCAACGGACTCACGCAAGGCCGCGTCCTGATTTACTTGGCTAATTTTATCAAAGCAGCACTTAATCGTTTCTTGGATTACTTCGTTATTGCCCAACGCAATCACAGGATCACCCATCGACCCAATATTGAACTGCACGGTGATGGCGTGAAAGATAAATTTCACTTTCTTTCTCAAGCGTAAATCGCTGAGTTCATGACCTGCTTTGGTAACGATGACCTGCGTGGTTGATACTGGACGAACATCATCGTAGGCATCCAAATCTCGCTGAACTGTATCTTCAACGAGGCGTTTGTTTTTGTCGAAATATGCGCCTGTTTTCCGTAAGCGTGCCGAGAGGGTATTGACCTCATAAAAGCGAGCCATTTGTAGATAGTCGTTTTCGGAGTTGACAATAACATCCAGCGTTCCGGCTGGCATATCCAGAATGTTGCCAACCGACAGATGAATACGCAGATCGGGCAGATGACCGTTTTTCATCCGATAGCTACGCTGTTTCAGATTCAGATCGGTAGGCACTTCGTGCCAGTGCTTCTCGCGCTGGCGATGCTGGCGGCGTTGTGCGTCGCGGGTATCTAGCGCCAGACGGCGAAGGTCGGCGGCAAGAGCGTCGTAATCTGACTCGGATTGCTGAAAGTAAGGCGAATGTTGCAATCCGCTCAAGGCCAACTTATCAGTGGCCTCGCTTATATTTACTTGTTTTCGGTCTACCATGAGCAATGGCAGGACAGAGACACAAGATCCACGCGCATAGTCTACTTCACGCTGAACCCACTCCGATGTAGCAGTCAGAGGCTCTAGCAACAAGACTAAAACATCGGCTCTGTGAATTTCATTATAAATTTTCTGTTCCCAGTGGTCAGCCGTATCAATCCGTAGCACATCAATAAATACCTCAAAATCATACTTCTCTTTGAGGGTGTGGGCGATGTTTGTGGCATAGGCAGGGGTCTCGCCATCATGTTTTTTGTAGCTGATAAAAACGTGCAGTTTCGCCGCCATGGCGTGGTTTCCTTGATATTTAGATGTTGTACTAATATTCGGTAGGCAAATATTGACATATCGACCTGTAATTTGCAAGTAGAATGTTAAACGTTTGCTTATAAAGGCTCAGGAGATAGGGGGAGGTAACGAGTTACTCCCGAAGTTTGCCCGTATTACTTGTTACTCATCCATACTATGCATGAACAGGCCGTGCGTGTACGATGAGACGCTTTTGATATAGGTGGGTAGTATCATTCCAGTCTTGACAGGTGATGAGCGTGAGTTCTTCATAGCCATGATTGCGAATTTCACTGAGCGCATCTGGCGAAACTGACCTGATGTCAATCACCCCATAACGCATGACCACTGGGTGTTGAGGATCGTTGCTCAAGATCAGAATTAAATCCCCCGGCTTTAGCGAGTTAAGGTTAGCAAACGGCCCCGGCGACCCATCCTTCATTTCAACGTGACCTGCTAGCACAAAGTTTCCTCCCTGTCCGACATTAGGAGTACCTTGCAAGTGACCCGCAAATTGACTGAGCCGCGATACATCCCAGCCGTCATCATTGCCGAAATAAAGGTCGATAATTGAAGTCACGAGATTGGTCTTGTCGATAGACACCTTATAAATGATAGGGGCTGCGGCGACAGCAGTCGCGGGGATAGGTGTCTTCGTAGCAACCGAACTATCCGCAGTTTGCGCTGTTGGTGTGATCATGGATTGTGCAGGCGACCAGCGCTGATAAATCGAAAATGCGATAACACTGGTTAGCACAATGGCTAAACCGATAAACCATTGGGCGGGGCTAGAAGTTTTGCGGCGGCTATACATGACCGATATTCCTTGCAGACTAGAAGGTTGCGCTGTGAGACTCACGACGCAACCTAAAACCTATGAATGATTGCACGCGATTAAATAACGAGAAAAATATGGCATCGAGCAGTGTAGTTACTGTATATCTGGATTTCACGATCATGATCCTTTTTGAGAGAATAACAGGAACAGCTAGCGCATTCAGCTAATTCACTCATTGGGTGGCATCGAGCTTCCAGAATAAACAATTTTCTAAAAAGCAGTTTGATTATTGCGTAAAGAAAAAGCAAATGCAGTTAATGCTTATTTCAAATGTATTACAAATTTTTGCAACCCGGTTACATATAGCCCGCAGGTACCCGTTGGAAAACCAAAGTACACGGACACTACCAACTCGCCAGCGTTGGTAATGCCGTGTACATCGTGTGATCAAATCTTAAATGGTTGACTATGGATTGACAGCAGGGCTATACCTGCCATTTCACAGGTTATGGGATAAGCAGCACTTTGCCCTTTGTCTCACGCTCTTCCATATATTGATGTGCCGACGCAGCGTTCGCTAGAGGGAAACGGGTGTCTATTCGAACCTTCAATTCCCCCGCCATCATCCACTTGAATAGATCATTCGCTCGCCAGAGCAATTCTTCACGGTTCGCAATGTAGTGGTGTAAAGTGGGTCGGGTCAGGAATAGCGATCCTTTTCGATTGAGAACCTGCGGATCGAGTGGCTCGACTGCCCCGCTGGCTTGCCCATACAGTACAAGATAGCCGCGTGGCCTTAGTACGTTAAGACTCTTGGCAAAGGTTGTTTTCCCTACCGAATCGTAAACAATGTCAACACCTTTGTCGTTGGTCAGGCGTTTGGTTTCAGTCTCAAAATCATCTTTAGAATAGAGAATAATGTCGTCAGCGCCAGCTTCGCGGGCAAGCTCGGCTTTTATTTCGGTTGAAACTGTCGCGATCACCCGCGCCCCACATTTTTTTGCAAGCTGCACAAGCAGCAGCCCGACACCGCCCGCCGCCGCATGGATCAGGGCCGTCTCGCCAGCTTTAAGGGGATATGTCGAGTAGACGAGATAATGGGCTGTCATTCCCTGCAACATGACGGCGGCGGCTTGTTCTACTGAGATTTGTGCAGGGAGTTTAACCAGTCGGGCGGCGGGCACAATCGCATAGTCGGCATAGCTTCCCATTGCGTTGACGGTTGCCACATGATCACCCACCTGAAACTCGGTTACACCTTCGCCAAGGGCATCGACAGTCCCTGCAAGCTCACCGCCCAATATGATGGGCAGTATAGCAGGGTACAGCCCTTTGCGGTGATAGATCTCGGTAAAATTCAGGCCAGCCGCACCGACTTTAACCCGTACCTCGCCCATTTCAGGTTCTGGCATGGACAGTTCATCATAGACTAACTTGCTGGCATCGCCAAACTCACGTACCCAAATTGCGTGCATCGCGAAATCCCCCGTTGCATAGATCATAACACAATAGCCCTACAAACCTTAGTCCTACCAAATATTTGTATGATTGATGCAAGTACAAAATATGAACAAATATGGAGGGCTATTCATCGTCTTTTGTCGGTTAGGAGCCAGCCGCTTACGGTCAACAGACTATCGGGATTATACTCCCAAAGATGAGCAAATCCTCTCGGAAACGGAAACGCGCCCTCACCCTATCTGTCCACACTCGAACGTGGGCAACCGATCTATCTGTCGGTCAAGCTGGCAAAATGCCATCGTGAAGCGCTGGGGACGTAAACTCAACAGCAGCGTGAACTTTAATCAACATCAGGTCTAATTCCTCGCCGCTTGCGGCGGGATTGTGGATTTGCTCTTGATACTCCGCAGCTTGCTGCGGAGTGGTTCATTCGCGATAAATAGGGTTAGCTTGGCTTATCGCCAAAACCGAGTACAATTTGCCGTCTATTGGTAACAATTAAGGAGTATTTCGAGCATGGCGAAAAGTTACCCGAAGCAACCCGATATGACTATCGACCCTAAGAAAAAATATCAGGCTGTGTTTCATACCGAAAAAGGCGATATAACCATTAACCTATTCGCTGACCAAGCGCCAATCACGGTCAACAATTTTGTTTTTTTGGCTCGCGATGGCTTCTACAATGGAACCATGTTTCATCGTGTGATTAGAGACTTCATGGTACAGGGTGGCGATCCTGAAGGTAGTGGTCGTGGTGGCCCCGGCTACAAGTGGCCCGACGAAAAATCGGCACTTGGTCTCAAGCATGATGGACCGGGGGTTCTGAGCATGGCGAATGCTGGAGCCAATACCAATGGCAGCCAATTCTTCATTACCCATGTGGCAACGCCTCATCTCAATGGTAAGCACGCTGTCTTCGGCAAGGTTGCTGATGCGGAAAGCCTAAAAGTGCTTATGTCCATCCGTGACCGTGATCCCGGCGAATCCAAGCCCGGTGACAAGATCAACAGCATCGACATTATCGAATCGTAAGGTTTTGAACTCACTCACGACCCCTTTCTTTATCCTCAGAGAAAGGGTCGTGATTTGGATAGCATGGACTCACCAAGCGTATCTCGTCCATTATGAACGAAGATCAGTTTACAAAAATCCGTAGCTCCCCGTTTGCCACTTCATCGCTAAGTAAATGACTCTATACGCGCCCAGACTGAGACTTCAAGGCTATTGACGCTCGTTTGGAACCATTATACACTTTGATCTATATTTACTTTATTCATAAGGAGGTGTCGTTGACTCCAAACTCAACAGCAAACAAAAGACTCGCCCTTCGTGACTGTTTTCGCCTTCTGGTGTGTATAGTGCTATTTGCAGTTGTCACACTCCCCTCGGCTTCCAATATTCAAGCAGCGACTACGCTTCCCAGTGGATTTACCGAAACCATCCTAACTAATGGCCTCAATGCGCCAACATCGATGGCGTTTGCCCCCGATGGTCGGATGTTTATCACGGAACAGGGTGGCACACTGCGTGTGATCAAATTTGGCACTAGATTGTCAACCCCATTCATCACGCTAACAGTGGATAGCACTGGCGAACGCGGGCTTCTAGGCATCGCGTTCGATCCGAGTTTTACAACGAACCATTATCTTTATTTATACTATACTGTTCCGGGTAGCCCTGCCCACAACCGGGTGAGCCGCTTCACCGCGAATGGTGATGTCGCCGTTCAAAATTCCGAATTAGTTCTGCTGGATATTGATGCTTTGTCCTCAGCGACTAATCACAACGGTGGCCCGCTGCACTTCGGGCCGGATGGCAAGTTGTATATCGGGGTCGGTGAAAATGCCACCTCATCGAATTCACAAACGCTGTCCAACCTGTTGGGAAAACTGCTGCGGATCAACCGTGATGGCTCGATACCGACAGACAATCCGTTTTATATGACTGCCACAGGCAACAATCGGGCCATTTGGGCATTAGGACTGCGTAATCCCTATACGTTTGACTTCCAGTCCAGTACGGGGCGGTTGTTCATTAATGATGTTGGCGGCGGGTCATTCGAAGAGATCGATGACGGTATTGCTGGGTCAAATTACGGTTGGCCTACTTGCGAAGGCCCTTGTAATCCGGCGAACGCATCCTTCCGCGATCCGCTTTATTCTTACGGGCATGGTACCGGAGCAAATTTGGGTTGCGCCATTACTGGGGGAGCATTTTACAATCCGGCTCATGCTCAGTTCCCCTCAGCTTTTGTCGGCAAGTACTTCTTTACTGACCTTTGCGGTAACTGGATCAATATCTACGATCCGGTGGGCCATGCCGCCACGACATTCGCGCCTAGTGTCTCTAGCGGCCCCGTCGATCTGGAAGTTGGCCCGGATGGCGCTCTGTACTATCTTAGCTATTTTGCTAACTCACTGCGCCGTATCCAGTACCCGCTGGCTGAGACAGTTGGTGTATTCCGGCCTTCGCAGAGTACGTTCTACCTGCGTAACTCCAATACCACAGGCTTGGCGGACATCACCACAACCTTTGGTGGGACCACCGATTTGCCAGTCACAGGCGACTGGAATGGTGACGGGATAGATACTGTCGGCGTGTATCGTCCCAGTACAGGGCAATTCTTCCTCAGAGATTCCAACACACCCGGCGCACCGGTTGCCTATGCTTTTACGCTCGGCACTCCCGGCGATCTACCAATGGCAGGCGACTGGAACGGCGATGGTGTTGATGGCGTGGGAGTCTTCCGACCTTCGAACGGCTTGATCTACCTGAAAAATGTGCTGACGACTGGCTTTGCCGACGACCAGATGGTGCTCGGTATTCCGGGTGATAAACCGGTGGCGGGTGACTGGAATAGCGATGGCTTCGATAGCCCCGGTGTGTATCGTCCCAGTAGTGCGACATTCTTCCTGAGCAATCAGGTATGTAATTGCAGCGTGACTGCCGACTACACGGCAACGCTGGGCATTGGCGGCGATAGTCCATTTGTGGGTGATTGGAATGTCGATGGGGCAACGAGCATTGGCGTATTCCGGCCTTCCAATGGCTTGATCTTTCTCAGAAATACGCCAACTACCGGAGTCGCCGATGTGACCCTTGTCTTCGGTAATGCCAACGACGTACCCATTGCCGGACACTGGGCAGGCGCAATCTCTGCACCGAATCCGATCCCGAATGGAACACCAAAACTGGCACCGACTTTCGTTCCCTAACCGATGGTTCGTAGAATCGTTATCGTCACTGGTAATTCGTCCTACAGCGACAGCCTATAAAGGTGTCGCTGTAGGCAGCCCTCTTAGATCTGCGAACTCAGCCCATACTCGTCATGCGCTTTAAAATTAATCACAATGGTTTTGCGTAAATCGCGATTGTGGTACTATGCGTAGTGACAAAAAATATTGTACATTCTCTTATCAAGGATATGTCGATATGAACAAAAGTCACCCAAGCATTCGCCTGAGCATCCGACCCGCAAGTGTCGCACTGCTGGTCGCGATCCTCGTGACAGGGTTGATTCTGTGGAAGCCGCAAACGACGACCGCCCAGAATACGGCAACTCCGGCTCCGTTGACCTGCAACCAACTACTACCGCTAGTGCGCACTAGCATCGGGACACGCTGTAACGATCTGACCAAGGATCAGGTCTGCTATGCGAACAAGGGTATCACGGTTGAATATGCCGATCCTGCGAACAGCACAGCGTTTAACCAACCCGGCGATGTTGCCCCAATCAATGCGTTAACTTCAATCACGACCAGCCCGCTAAATCTGGAAAGCGCTGAGTGGGGGTTGGCTGTGCTCAAGGTTCAGGCGAATGTTCCCGGCACTACTGCGGGGCAAGCTGTGACGTTTATCTTGTATGGTGATACCTCGGTCAGCAACCTGTTTCAGAGTCCGATCAGTGCCGCTACCGAAGCGGCGACTCAAGCGCCGACTGTGCCTGCGTGTAGCGCTACCACGACTCGTGCTACGTTTCTCCGGGCGCAGCCTGATCTAAACGGCGAAAAAGGGCCATTGTTGCAGCCAAACACAGCGGTAGACGTGACCGGACACCTCGCCAATAATACGTGGGTGCAGGCTAAAGTGCAGGATCAGACGGGCTGGCTGTATGTGCCGAACAATCTGAACGTGACTTGCGATCTCAATACGCTGCCAACGGTGCAGCCTGTGATTACCACTAGCGGGACATTCCCAGCAAGCCTACCCGGATCGGGAGCCTTCTACTTTTCGACGGGGATTAGCGCTCAAGCGGTGTGCGGCGATGTTGCGCCTGACGGCATGTTGATCCAAAGTGCCGCCCACCAGACGGTCAAGTTCCGCGCCAATGGTGTCGATATGACGATTGGATCGACGGTGCTGCTGCGAGCCGAACCCAACCGCGCGATGACCGTTTCTGTGCTCGAAGGGCAGGCGATTATTGAGGCGGGTGGGCAGCAGGCAACCATTTATTCAGGGCAAGAGTTATCCATTCCGCTGGGTAATTCAGCGGCGGTGAGCAATGGATTAGATGCGGTTGGTCCGCCTTCGCCAGTACGGTTTATTCCGGCGCGGGTGTTCAGTAATGTATGTGGGTTAGCCTTGACCGCTGGATTGACATCACCGTGTGTATTCCTCGCGCCGACGCTCACGCCCACTCAGATCATCACGTATACACCAACCGTCACGGCAACGCTAACGCTAACGCCAGTACCCCCGACGGCAACGTTACAGAGCAAAGCTTCCTCGACGGCAGTGCCAACGACACAAGTCCCACCGACGGCGGTGCCGACCACTGCGATCCCGCCAACAGTACCAACCGTCGCGCCAACGACGCAAGTCCCGCCGACAGCAGTCCCACCAACAGCGGTGCCACCAACCTCAATCCGTCCAACGCCTGTCCCACCAACGTTAACGGATACCCCTCCCGTGATAGGGTAAGCAATAGTGGAAAGCCGACGGCGCTATCGACTTTTAGCGAGGGCCTCGGCTTGTTTCACTTTGTTAGCCGCCAAGATTGGAGCCGCCGCGATCACCGTCAAGGCGGCGACTCCCAGACCAACAGCACCGGATAGATAGGGCGCGGATTGCCCGATACTGCCATAAGCCCAACCGCCCCACAGCGGCCCGATCACACGGGCAAGCGCCTGCACCGACTGATTACCGCCTTGCACTCGACCTTGTTCTCTCATGCTAACGGCTTGTGATGCCAGCCCTGTTAGCGAGGGGGTAATCAGGCCATTGCCTAACGCCACGAAAACAATTGCGACAAACAGCAGCGCAGCCGATCCGGTAAAAGTCACGATAGCAATCAAGACAAAGCCCAGCGCTAGAGAGCCAATACCCACCAACGCCATCCGCGCTTCTCCGAGAATTGGCAGCAAGCGGCGAATCAGCAACCCTTGTGTAATGATCCCGACCAACCCGATCACGGTGAAAATTGCGCTTGTGCCATCGGCTGACCAACGCAGGCGATCTTCGGTCAGGTAGCTCAGGTTGGATTGCAGCATGGCGAAGGCTAGCACCCAGAGAAAAATACCAAGGAGCAGCAGTCGTAATTGTGGAATCTTGAACACATCCACTAATTGCGTCAGAGGATTGAGGCGGGCAAGCGTAATCTGCGTATCGCGTTTTTCAGGCGAGAGGCTTTCGGGCATGACAAAGAAGCCCCACAGCGTCGTTAATAGTGTGACGACTGCCGCAAAATACAATGGGGATGAGATATTATTGGTTAGCTTATAGACAATCCCGCCCAGTGCTGGGCCAACCACAAAACCCATACCTGCCATTGCCCCTAACAGCCCAAAAAAATGAGTGCGATCCTTCGGTTCGGTAATATCGGCGGCGTAAGCGTAGATCGCCGCGAGATTGCCTCCGGTCAAGCCATCGATGATGCGCCCCAGAAACAACATCCACAGCGCTCCACCTATACCGAAGATAAAGTAGCCTGCCGCCGATCCAAGTAAACTGATGAGCAGTACCGGGCGGCGACCATAACGATCACTTAGTGCGCCGAGGGTCGGCACGGCGATAAATTGGCAGAGCGAATAGACAGTAAACAACAGGGCAATCGTAAACGCGGCATCCTGTTTGGCGACGTAGCTGCTGGCAATAAACGGAACCACAGGGTTGATAATGCCGATCCCTGCAAGGTTCAGAAAAGCGGTAATGAGAATAAACCAGATGGTAAATCGACTAACTTTGGTTACGGTTGGTTCAACGGGTGTTTCCACAAAATCCCCACTAAAATGGTTTAGAAACCGATAGCTGATGATTACCTATAGATGCTGCCTGACAAAAATCGCTTACGGATTTTACACCCTCATGATTCTATTATCAGGCGATCATTGAGTTGGAATTTTGGGCGATCTACGCTAAATTTGCCGAAACTTCGGTGATAGTCATGATAAATTAAACAACAGATCGGGTGTAATAGTCCCGGCGAAAGGTTATAGAGGTCATAGAGCAGCGATGCAGCCTATTCAATTATTTGTGCCGACATTCCGCATTGATGAAACCCTCGAAGCCATTCGGGAGTGTCTCGAAAAAGGCTGGACAGGTCTGGGCTTCAAGACCGTTCAATTTGAGCAGGCGTGGAAAGACTATACTGGGCTGCCCTATGCCCATTTTCTCGGTTCGGCAACAGCAGGCTTGCATTTGGCAGTCGCCCAACTTAAAGCCGCCTATGGATGGCAAGACGATGATGAGATCATCACGACACCGCTCACTTTTGTTTCGACGAACCATGCCATTTTATACGAGCATTTGAAGCCTGTTTTTGCCGATGTCGATCAGTATTTGTGTCTCGATCCAGCCTCGGTTGAAGCGCGGATCACACCCAAAACCCGCGCTGTGATTTTCGTGGGCATGGGCGGCAATGCGGGCAGCTACGAGGCGATCCATAAGCTGTGCGAAACACACAGCCTAAAGCTAATCCTTGATGCGGCGCATATGTCCGGGACACGGCTGCATGGCAAACAGATCGGGCAGGATGCCGATGTAACCGTGTTTAGCTTTCAGGCGGTCAAAAATTTGCCGACTGGCGACTCCGGGATGATCTGTTGGAGTACCGCCGAATTCGACGCAGCGGCGCGAAAATGGTCGTGGATGGGCATCAGTAAGGATACCTATGCGCGGACTGCCAGCGGCGGCACCTATAGCTGGTACTACGATGTCGAGAATGTGGGCTTCAAATATCATGGCAATTCGATCATGGCAGCGATGGGTTTAGTGGCGCTGAAATATTTAGATGAGGATAACCGCTATCGCCGTCAGGTAGCGGCATGGTACGATGAACTGCTTGCCGACGAGCCGCACATCGAGCGGATACCGATAGCGCCTGACTGCGAACCTTCACGCCACCTGTATCAAATTCTGGTGGATGACCGCGATATGGTCATGGCGGCGCTCAACCGCGTGCAGATTTATCCCGGTGTACACTATCGCGACAATACACTGTACGGCATGTATCACGATGCACACGGCACTTGTCCCAACGCGGCCTCGGCTAGTGATCGCCTGATCTCGCTGCCACTACATCTACGCCTGACTCGCGAAGATGTGGAACGAGTCGCGCATGAACTCAAGAGCGCAGTGCGTGAACAGATAGCGACCCACTAAAAATCAATAGGAATCAATCATGACGACTCATGCTAGCGGCACATTTGAAGTAAAAATGACTCCTCAAGCGCCAGAAGAAAATGTAGGCGATCCAACCATAGGCAGGATGTCACTCGACAAGCAATTCAGCGGCGATCTCGAAGCGACCAGCAAGGGTCAGATGTTAGCCGTTGGCACGGATACCCCCAATTCCGCTGGATATGTCGCCATCGAGCGCGTCATTGGGACTCTGCATGGTCGCAGTGGCACATTTGCGCTGCAACACAACGCCACGATGACACGCGGAGTCCCACAGCTTACCATTGTTGTCGTACCTGATTCCGGTACGGGTCAGCTTGTGGAACTCAGTGGCACCATGACAATCAATATTGTCAATGATAAGCACTTATACGAATTCGACTATACGTTGCCCGAAAGCTCTTGAAATTGGGTTATTTAGTCACAGACTTACTCTGCTGGAATCATCGATTCCACTAGATGCAGCGCTAAGGCTTTGGTCTGGCTGCCAACTTCGCTGACGGGGCCAACGCAGGCAGGACAGCCTTCGGTACATTTGCAGTCGCGGATAAGTTCGAGGGCTGCTTTAAGCAACTCGTCGTGTAGTTCATAGAGCCTATCGCTAAAGCCCAAGCCCGCCGGAAGGTTATCGTACAGCGTGATGGTCGGTGCGCCTGTGTAGCTGCTTTTCTGATCGATAATCAGACCCACGTCGCCGGGTTCGCACATTAGATACAACGTCGCCAGATTACGCAGAACGTTGCCTAGACCACCTAACGCACTGCGGGTGTGCTGCTGTGCTTCGGCGGCACGATGGCAGGATGGACACAGCGTTACCAGATTCTCAAGCTGGTTCGCCACTTGATAATTGTTGTTCTGTCCACGTACATAGCCAAAGGTGCGGAATGGGGTCAGGTGGTGGACATGGTGCTGCATCGACGGTTTTTCAGGCGCGTTGCAGTTGCGGCAGCGGTAGCCATCACGGGCGCGGGCAGCATTACGCTGCGTCTGCCAGTTCGGACCATAGTCGTTCGGCTGGAGGATCACGCCTGCCTCGCTGAGGGCTGTGACCAAATCAGGAGTCAAATATAGCCAGTAGGCCGTCGTCTCGAAGCGCTGTTCCGGTAGATCGATCTCGCCGTTGCCAAGCGTCTCATGCGTATAGCGCTTGATCATGCGGAAGCCTGTCGCCCGCCATGTCACTTCGACCAAGCCCCGCGCCTTAATCACGTCGCCAGCTACCTCGGAGCAATCTTCCTCGATCACCGTAATTGTGCTGCTAGCGCTGGCATCGGTGTAGTAATCTACTGCCGTTTGGCGTGCAGCGGCTATTCCGTTTTCCCAGTCCAACGCCTCGATGATAAATTGACGACCTTCATGCAAATAAACTGCGCCGACGTGAACCATCAAAGGTGCAGTCTGGCGATCTGCTTGCCCAATCACGATTGGCTCAGAATCGGTCACATCCTGAATCACGATGGTATCGCTCGTTCCAGTACGCAAGCTGATCGCTTCGGCAGGCGCATCAGGCGCTACCCAGCGATACGTGCCGCCCGTGTTATGCAGACTTTTTTCATCCTCAGCCAGAAAGTTTAGGAGTTCAGTCACTTCACCGAAAGTTCCAAAGGTTTCACCCGGTTTAAAAGGCAGTTCAAAGGCTGCACAGCGCACATGGTTGAGCAGAATCACAAGGTTATCGGCGTTGATGCGGGCTTGTTCAACGGTACGCTGAAACAGGTAGCGCGGGTGCTGCGCGATGTACTGATCCAGTGGCGCACCAGAGGCAACGAGAATCGCGGCGCTGGTGTCGGCGCGGCGACCTGCCCGTCCAGCTTGCTGCCATGTACTGGCGAGTGTACCGGGGTAGCCCGCAATAATTACCGCGCCTAATTGCCCGATGTCTACCCCAAGTTCGAGCGCGTTGGTCGCGACCACACCGCGCACATTGCCTTGCCGCAAGCCGTGTTCGATAGCGCGGCGTTCGTGGGGCAGATAGCCGCCCCGATAGCCCCGCACCGTTGCCGAATCGCCACCCAGAGTCGCCACTTCATCGCGAAGATAACCCAACAATACTTCGGTGGTCAGGCGGGCGCGGGCGAATACAATGGTTTGCACCTCGTCAGCCAAAAATGCTCCGGCGATATGTCGGCTTTCCAGCGTATAGCTGCGCCGGATACCCAGCGCCGAATCGATCACCGGTGGGTTATAGATCAGGAAGTGCTTTTCCCCTTGCGGCGCGCCGTTGTTATCGATTAGCCGTACCGGGGCTTCAATCAGTTGTTCAGCCAGTTCGCGTGGATTGGCAATAGTCGCTGACGCACACAGAAAAATCGGGCTTGAGCCGTAGAATTGACAGATGCGGCGCATGCGGCGTAGTACATTCGCAACGTGACTGCCAAATACGCCGCGATAGGCGTGCAGTTCGTCAATCACCACAAAGCGCAGATTCTCGAAAAAGCTAGCCCAGCGCGTATGGTGGGGCAAAATGCCTCGGTGCAGCATATCGGGGTTGGAGATGATGATCCCCGACTGCTGCCGCATCGATTGGCGTTGGCCTGTCGGGGTGTCTCCGTCGTAGACATGGACGGGTACGCGACCCGCCAAGCCGTCCAGACTATCGTTGAGTGCAGCCAGTCCCGCCGCCTGATCCTGTGCCAATGCCTTTGTCGGGAAAAGGTATAAAGCTCGTGCCGAGGGATCGGCAAGGCAAGTTTGCAGTACAGGCAGGTTATAGCACAACGTTTTGCCGCTGGCAGTCGGCGTAACTACGACCACATTCTCGCCAGAAAGCGCCGCCTCGACTGCTTGCGCCTGATGTGTATATAATTTCTCGATGCCACCACGCCGCAGCATTTCGGCAAGTGTGCCATCCAGCCGCGCCGGGAACGCTACTTCGCGGGCTGGACGTGCAGGGATGCGTTCCCATGCCACCACATTCGCCACAAACTTTGAATCCTGCCGCAAACGGTCAAGTACATTTTGAACAGACATGCACAGGTATTCTCATCACAATAAACTTATGATAATTTTACCTTATGTTGCGTGTGATCATCGATACCTCAACCAACAGCAGCGCCTTCTGTGTAATGGTGCCTATCGGTGACGCTGAGGTTTCAAACTGTACTTTCAGGTTAACCTAATTCGCTTGGACTAACCCTTTCTCAAGCCTTGTTTCAGCTGACAATTTTTAAGTTTTCCACGACATACACACGGCTCACTTATATAAGATTTGAATTGTTTTGTTACGGATCCTTGATTGACTTTGCGGATGTTTTCCATTATCTTTACGTATGATTCTACTTCTATCATTATCTTTCAACTTAGTTGCGCTTCCTATCAAGTCTCAATATATTAAGATTCCCCCAATTTACTAAGTTGGATTTTTGATTCTGTCTTGTCGATAAACAATCGATCATATATTCGATTGGCTATTTTCCTATCTAAGGAGCAAGCTTATATGCCCGGTAAGAATTACACAGAAATGATAGAATCGATTTGGGCAAGCGATGAACTGTGTCGGGAGTTTATGGGTGCCCCCAAAGCAGTCCTAGCGCGTGAAGTCGGTGAGATCATTCCCGATTTTATCGATCTCAAGGTGTTACCGGAAAACCCTAAACTCATATGGTTTTCTATCCCCGGCAAACCCTCCAATTGGCCTACTATCACAGTAGTCCCCGATGAACCTGACCTGAAGCCCAATGAATTCTATACTAACAAAGAGCGCAGTGAGGCCGTTAAAACAGCAATCGCTAACGGTGAGCTAGGCTTGGCGCAGATGTTACGCGCGGTCGTGCAGTCTTATGTCACGACGAAAGCTTGGGAAAAAGACGGTTACATGCAAAACTTGCTGACGGACACGAATGCTACTGTGCGTCAAGCTATTGCTGATTTGAAACTCCCATTGAATGTTCCCGCCGATCTTGAGTTTCGTGCTTTAGAAGAGACAGCTACACGGCGTTATTCGACCTTCCCTGTTAACCCTGCAACGACGGAAGTTATTGGTTTTGAACGCGCCCTGCCAACACCCTCTCCCAGAGGAACAAGCCGCAAGTGGACACTCGCAAACGCGGCTGCATGGGGATACTCGGTGCTACGACATGGAATTACGCTGCCCTTCTGCGGCGCATTTGTACTCGTTTCAACAGACGTTAACGCAGAGGGTTATGTAGATGTCGGAACATTTCCAATAAACGGTGGAACTATCACGTTCAGAATGCCAGCCTAATCGCACAAAGCCGACTTGGGCTAAGTCAGTCTCCTTGACGATACGCCGCTGACTAGCCAACCGATGTAGATCTGCACGCTGTATCATGTGCTACATGGAAGCTCGTAGCCATTTCATTTTTCGATTTCACATAGATCTTCCGATACAAATGCGTGAAGATGGCTATGTGCTATTGATTAAAATTTCGCCGCAAATCAAGTAAAAGAGAGATAGTCAAATGCCAGTATCAAAGTTTGAAACTTTCCACGATGGAATAGCTCCCGAACTGCGTCGGCGCGATGAGTTTATGGCGCTGACAAATTTAGATGACGATCGGATGTGGATACCATACGTTGATGGTGTATGGTTCCAAGCGTGCAGCTTCAGCGTTAGCGAGGGCGGTTTTGCCAACATCCTCAAAGTGATGCCGGGCAGTCGTCTTAATCCCCACTACCATGTCAGCACGGTACATGGTCTCACCCTGAAGGGATCATGGCGCTATCTCGAACATGATTGGGTTGCCACCGAAGGCAGCTATATTTTCGAGCCAGCCGGCGAAGCCCATACGCTCGTTGTGCCCGCCGATGCCCCTGAGCCAATGATCACCTTCTTCGTCCTCCACGGTGGTTTGATCTATCTGGACAGTATCGAATCTGGCAAGTGCGTCGGTTATGATGACGGCTTTACCCTACTCGAACTGGCCCGTAAGCATTATCGTGAGGTTGGTTTGGATGTGGCCCTCCTCGACGCGATGGTACGCTAATTCCTGATCGTTCCTTCACCACTATCTATCAGGCTGGGGTAACGATTACCCCAGCCTCATCTCAAGGAAGAGGATTATGACCAAACGTGTTAATTATTGGAACGGATTAGCTGCTAATTTCTCGCTGCCGGGTTTGGTGAGTGCCGAGACTCAGGCTGCCCTTGTCAAGCTGAGTGCTGATATTCAACCCCTCAAAGAGGCAAAGCAACCAGCGATTGATAGTACTTATACTATCGAGCAGATAATGGCTGAAAACCGCGAATGGTTCCCCACCCATTGCGCTTCCCTGCGCGGTGGACGCTTCGATATACTTGGTCAGGAATATCGCGAAGAATACGTTTATCTGTGCGCCGACGGCCCCTTTTATGGACATGAAAATGACCGTGAAAAGCACTGGGTTGCCATCATTGCCCAGCCCGGTGCCACAATGACTTGGCCCATTGTACAATTTCATGGAGAAGTTGTTTATTTTGAGTGGCAGGCTTTCGATGATACGACCAACGAAATTATCGCGAAAGGGAACGTTACCTTCCTGCGGCGCGGTCATCGTGGCGGAATCGCGCTCAAGACCGAGCAATTAACCTTTTACCGTGATGTCAATGCGTCAGAAGAACTGCTCAGTCATCTCACTGAATAAGCATCAGCGATATTGCACTGCAATGTCGAATTTATTGACCCGTAAATTCGTATTTACGGGTTCAGCGATTATATAAGGTAGGGGTCTAGGAAGTACTGTACTGGAATAGTGGAGAGAGAATCAACATGACTAACCCAACTGCCTCAAAAGGCAAAGTCGCCGTTTTGATCGAGGAGCATTTCGACCAGACCGAATATCGGAAGTTCAACGAAATTTTCCCCAAGCACGGCTATGAAGTTGAGTATGTGTCGCACTTGTGGGGACAACCTGAGCTTCATTTTGGTAGCAATCCTGAAGATGATCGGGTTCAAGATCATGTTACGGTCAAAACTGAAATCAATAGCGTAAAACCCGAAGACTATAAAGCGGTACTGCTCATTGGCGCTTATGCGATGGATCGGATGCGGTATCAAGTAGCGCCGAAAAAAGGTGAGCCGAATCAAGCACCAGCGGTGGTCTTCCTGCGTAAGGCTATGGCTGCGAAAGGCGTGAAAGTTGGCACTATCTGCCATAGTATGTGGCTCCTCTGTGCGGACAAGAACTTGCTAACAGGTCGCAAAGTTACCTGCGCTCACAACATCATTTGCGATGTTGAAAATGCGGGTGCGGAAGTCATCTATGGCGATGAAGGCACTGTTGATCTGGTAGTCGATGGTGACTTGATTTCTGGCAAACATCCGGGTGTCATTGATCAATTCATGGACGTTTTGTTGAAAGAATTGGAAGCCGTCAAAGCATAGCTGTTTCTGTAGTTTCTAATTTGCCTTAGTAGGACATCGGCACGTCAATTACCCCAATCGTACTCGCCTCACCAGCGGGTGAAAAGGCAAGTTAAACGGTTGACTAGACAGGTGGGGAAGCAATAACATCACTCTCCTACTCACCGTCGCGAATTTGCAGACTGGGCTGATAGCCCAACACAGTACAACGTTCCCCACTTCGTATTTCCTGTGTCCGCTATGGTTGAAGAAATCAGTTGTTCTATCCATTAGAACATTAAACATGGCCTAGAGGGTTTGGGCGTTCTCCCTCAAAACGCTCCTTTGTCTACTACTATTGAAAGGAGATAGCGCCATTCCTCCCCCAGTCCAAAGGTTGGGGTTTCTTGGCGAAGCAAGATGAGCAATGCGATCAATTTCACTTTCTCGGATACGATAGCGGGGTATGTCAGCCATTATGACAAAGCCAAAGACTTCTATACTGTTACGACCAGTGACAACCGAGAATACACAATAAAACTCAAGAGCAATACTTACGCCATGTTCGTGCGGAACCTCGGTGATGGCTGGCGTGACTGCACGGGATCGATGCGCGATATGCTCACGCCGGGTCGATTTGTCTACACCTATGGCGTGTACTATCCTGAAAACTCAGGCTTCGCTTTTGAAGCGCAATATCTCACGTTCAATGGCGTGCAAGAGGATGAGTTCTTCTTCGAACAGCCTGATTGGTGGATTGAACAGATCAAGCAGATTGGCGACTTCTATTTGAAGGCGCAGTTTGGCGATGGCCCGGTAGACTTCCGAAACTACCGCACACGGATTTCGCTCAATGGCGAAAAAGAACAGGACGACTTCCGCCAAGAAACCGATACGATCTCGCGCTTGGTCTTCGGCTTTGCCTCGGCCTATCTGTTAACAGGCGATGATCGTTATCTGGAAGGCGCAGAAGCTGGCACGGAATATCTGCGTAAGCACATGCGCTTCTTCGACATGGATAACAACATCGTGTACTGGTATCACGGCATCGACGTACATGGCGACCGTGAAGTACAGGTGTTTGCCTCCGAGTTTGGTGACGACTACGACGCCGTGCCTGCCTATGAGCAAATTTACGCGCTGGCGGGGCCGATCCAAACGTACCGCATCACGGGCGACCCACGTATTCTGAAGGATGCCGAACTGACCGTCGAGCTATTTGACCGGTTCTTCTTGGACACGGAAAAGGGCGGCTACTTCTCGCACCTTGATCCCGTGACGCTTGATGCACGCAGCGACACCTTAGGCGAAAATCGCGGCAAGAAGAATTGGAATTCGGTAGGCGATCATGCGCCCGCGTACCTGATCA
>JBDTVG010000097.1:0-30167 GCA_040007395.1 Chloroflexota bacterium | reverse complement strand
GACTGCTTAGTCTGCCTCATTCTTATACCACCCATGTGTAAAGTCCAGCTTAGAATTGAGGGAACAATGCAATACCGTAAGCGAAAAAGGAGCAATACTGCAATAATGTTCCTTTCGATTGCGTTACTAACATTTGCGACAACCGCATGTTTTTAAGAGTAGATGGGATCTTTATCTCCCAATGGGACTCCATTAGGCTTTGCGGCAAAAGGCAAAACTTTCCAGACATGGCAGGCAAAGGTTGTTCCCACAGCCTCTTACGTCTGATGTGAATTCTAAGCGGTTAAAAGCTAAAAAGACTGACGGTCGATAGCGAAATGACGACGCAAAAGGTGTTTGAGCACCTAACAAGTGACTTTAAGGGAAACTCTGGTAGCGAGTCTAGGGGTGGTTTTTGCCAACAAGCGCTCGATATTACGCCCAGTATTTTGAATGCAATGAAAAGTGCCTTCAATGTGCTCCCGAACACTGCCCAGCAGTCGGTCAAATTCGGGTGGATTCTGGAGGGGTTGGTTGGCGCGTTTCATGGTCCAGACCCGATTCCGGTATGCCAGCGCACCTGAGCTTGCCAGTCGTCCCCGATAAAGCCTTTATCTCCAAAGATGTCACAATCGCGCACTCGTTGCAAGACGACCTCGGCAGCCCCTCGTTCATCGGTATTGGCGCTCACCAAGTCGGACACAATGGGCAGCCCTCCACCGTCGTCAGCATCACCAGTTTGTATACTTGTACTCATTGGAGCCTTGTCCTTTGATGAAGGTAGCGGTACTTCTCATCTTGGTCAACTCTCCTTATCGATTCCACATTAGACGTACTTTGTGCGAATTCACAGATAATTCAGGCGGGTAAAACTTGTGCTTTTACGTGTGACCTGCTACAGTACTTTTATGATTTATATACAGCATCCGCACGCCATTTACACCAGCAGTATGCACTGCTGTATCCACGCTTATGTTGGTTATGCCCGTTGGGGGTTATTGCCTGTATAAAGTCGTACCTGAATTAAGCATAGGAACGCATTAAAACAAGGCTGATCCTCACTAGGGGATCAGTCTTTTTATTTTTCACGCTATCGCTGCATTGATGCAGCTTGTAATCAGCATAGAGGATGGGTATCGTGGACAGTTTGGCTTCAACAACGATTTTCGACTCACTCCAGCGTCTCATCTATATCACCGATTCGTATATGAAGCTGCCTATAGAGCACGGCTTTAACTGGTCAGAATGTTTCGCCAGTATCGAGTCGGGCGAGTGGTATCTGGTTGTCTTTCGCTCACGACACAGGCACAATGCCGACAAAACGCTCCTGAACGAATATGATGCCAAAGCATATATCGAAGCACGCAGTGCGCCCGGTTTCCTATATTACTTTATGGGAACCCCAGCAGAAGCCGGAGAGTGCATGTCGTTCTGCCTCTGGGAAAGCCAACAACTCGCGCAGTTGGCAGCAAAGCAGGCGGATCATCAAGCTGCCCAAAGTATTGCAGGCCAGATGTACGATTGGTTTTCACTCGAGCGTTATAAGGTACGGAAAGTGGACGGAGTTAGCGATCTTGTTTTCGAGCGCCTGTAACACGACGAGATCAGATAGATCGACGTAGGCCAGCCTGTCAAAAGCTGGCCTACGTTTTTAATGAACCGTTACGGGACAAAGGTTGGGGCGAGTTTTACAGATGGTGGCAGCGGTTGTGATGGCGTTATACCGATAGTGAACTTGTCCAGTGCCGCGCCAATTGCCCAGTGTCCGGCGACTGGTTTATCACTTGATGTGCCAAATTTCAGAGTTATATCAGCAGCACCAGTTGTCAGGGTGTTTCGCAGCACGATCGTGCCTGTCGAGGGGTGGAACACGCCGACTCCTGACGCTCCACTGCCATCCCAATCCCCAGCGATAGGCTTATCGCCGTTGCTGCCAAGAACCAATTGATAGTCGGCATAAACGCTACAGTTACAAGCTCTGTTAGTCAGAAAGAACGTTCCCAGCGAAGGTCGGAAAACACCGGGGTTGTCATAGCCATCGCCATTCCAGTCGCCGGCAATCGGAAGGTCACCCGGACTACCTAGCACCATCTGAAAGTCGGCATATCCTGTCGTCAGGCTATTCTTGAGATAGATCAGACCGTTCGTCGGGCGGAAGACTCCCACGCCATCTACACCGTTGCCATCCCAGTCACCGACCATTGGTAGATCGCCGGGGCTACCTAATGTGAAGTTATAGGTGATCGGCGCACCGGGCGTGCTGAAGTCGGTCAGAAGAAACTGACCTGTACTCGGACGATATACGCCTACCGTATCAATGCCATCGCCATTCCAGTCGCCCGCGATGGGTATATCCGTCGATGCGCCAAACCCGATCGAGAGATCCGGCACACCACTAGTATTTGTATTCCGCATATTGAATGTTCCAGTTGCGGGATGATACATACCGATCGTATCGGTGGGGCCGTTACCTACCGTGATTAACTCATAAGCACCAATGTCACAGGTTCCACCTTGAGGACGCGGTACCCCACGTTGATCGGTGGTAGCAACGCACAACGCTGTGCCAATGGCGGGACTGCCCGGTTTCAGCGCACGAGTCTGGGTTGGGCCGCCATAGTTAGCGAGTGCCTTCAACTGTGGATCAGCCCCAGACGGAATAGTCGATCCACAACTTGTGCCGGGATACTGCAAATTCCCGCCACCATTGATGATCGAGCCTGTACAGTTTCCGGCACCATTATTGTAGTTATTGGAGACAATCGTATTTTGGAGGCTGAACGCGCCACTATAGCTGGTCAATGCACCCACAAACTGACCACTATTGTTGGCAATAGTGCTGTTGGTGATAATCATGGTACTTGAAGTATTGTAGATGGCGCCCGTGTTATTGGCGTAGTTGCCGGAAAAAGTACTGTTAGTCACAGCAACTACATTACCGGGTGCGCCCACGCTGGTCAGCGCTCCACCTAGACTTGAACTGTTACCGACAAAAGTGCTGCCAAAGATAGTCAGCGGGCCATAGTTCTCGATTGCGCCTCCTTCACCCTGAGACGCATCAGCTTTATTTCCCGCGAATGTGCTGTAGGCGATGGTCAAGGTGGCGGTATCATTGAAGATTGCACCGTTGTCGTGAGAGACATTGCCAGAAAAAATGCTATTGACGATGGTGCCGGGGCCATCGTTATAAATCGCTCCGGAGTGTCCGGGCAGGGATGTATTGTTGATAAAGCTGCTATTGGTCACTGTCATGTTACCAACTGAGTTGAAGATTGCACCGCCACCCTGACTGGCTCTTGTGGTATGACTATTGCCTATAAAGGTAGTGTAATCAATGTTAGTGGTGGCGTGCCAATCGTTGAAGATCGCACCGCCGCCGTCAATTGAAGTGTTGGCAGTGAAGGTCACGTGGCTGGTGTTGAGCGTCCCCATATTGAAGATTGCGCCGCCACGATTAGCCCCATGGGCATTCCCCAAACCATTTCCGCCAGTAATCGTCAGGTTTTGAAGGGTTAACGTCTTGCCGCCGTTCACATAGAACAGCCGAGTGCGATAGCCCGCATTGAGCGTGATGAGTCCGCTACCATTAATCGTGGTGCTGGCGGAAATTGTCTTTTCAGTGGTGATAGCGATCGTGACTGGGGCAGCGCCACAGTTGAAGGTAATGGTACCGCCGCCCGATAGCTTGCTGTTTAACGCGGATTCGGTACAGCTTGAGGCTGATCCAGTGCCCACTGTTCCGGCGGCAAAAACAGGATTTTGTACCGCTAGCAGGGGCAGCATTACGAGTATCATTGCAAAGTAAAATCGCAACCGCATATCGAACATCTCCGCTGTTTTGAAGTCGTGTTGGAAGTGAAGCAGATTATGGACTGCGGAGGAAATACAACGAACCTACTCTACTATCCGGTGAGTATAAGAGGCCGAAGTAGGTAAGCCTATGGTACATTAGTGCCGCAAGTACAGAAGTACCATTGGACACATGGGCTGCATGAGCGTTAATGTTTCCAGTGAAAGTTAGAAAATCTGTAAGGCTTTCATAATCTTTTTCGCCTACGGTAAATCGGAACACATCTGTTGCGATGGTCTACTTGCACAGGAGCCGATCTCGGCTAAACTTTTTGAGTAGCATAAACTCGTAAATCAGTTGCCCATTTCAGAACTCTTGGGAGGTCGCAATTTTTAACGTAAAACTTTCCACCCGCTCCCGCAGGGTTATCTATGGCATAGTCCTGATCGCCTGTACGCTGCTGCTGGTAAGCCAACCGCCGCAGTATTCGCTGCCGCTGTTTGTGGCGTTGAGTGTTATTTCTGTCATTATCGGGCTGGTCGCGAATCGCCAGCAATCTGGCTTTAAATTTGCGTTTGGCGCTCGGCCTCTCCGTGCTCAAGCAGCGCACAGCGAATCGTCACACAGTGAACCGCAGCGGAAGACAGGCACTACAGGCACAACAATCGCGGCAATGGCAGCACTGGAGCCAAGCGCGGCGATTCCGGTAACATCCTCCGGCGAAGTCAGAACTAAATCAGCGCGTGGATCTGCCAAACCACATGAGCCTAAAGTGCGTGAACGCAAAGAATACGCCTTCGATCCGATTGCATGGCCTATTTGGCAGCAGGCCGCTGTCTTGTTCACCGCTTTTGTGTTGATGTATGTCGGACAGTTCCAGATTTACCGTGATGCTGACAAAATAGCCACAAGCAGCGGATTTACCCTGCTGCTTGTCGGCATCGGTACATTTATGGTTATTCTGGGCGGAGCGGTACTGGAACAGAACGGCACGATGGCACTGCCAGAAAAGATACAGCCTGCCCGTATCCGCCCAATGTGGATATTGGTATCGATTGGGCTAGCCGCTGTGGTCGCGTGGCGTTCCACTGTCAAGCCGCAGGAAGCCTACTTGGGCGAACATCTGCTGTTGTGGGTCCTGTCGATGGGCGCCTGTGCCATCGCTATCTCGCCGCTGCGGGGGCAGATGGACGAAGCGGACAAAAACCCCCTGCGTAAGTGGGAATATGGTCTGCTCGTAGTCCTGTTGCTAGCGGGATTTGCGATGCGCGTAATCAATATTGATCACAATCCGGCGATCTTTGACAATGATGAAGCGCTGTTCGCACAGGAGGGGTCAACGTTTATCGCCGATCACTTTCTGATTACACCGTTTGAGCCGGGGATACACTCGCATCCACGCTTGTATCAGGCGATGATCGGCATCACCACACAGCTTTTCGGCGCAACTTTGCTGGGCGCACGGCTACCTTCGATCTTGCTGGGCGCACTGACTATACCAGCTATTTATCTGTTGGGGCGTGAAATCCGCGATTGGCAAGCGGGGTTGATTGCCGCACTATTTTTGCTGCCGTGGTCGTACCATGTCCAATTCAGCAGGCTCGCTATGAACCAGCCCGCCGATCCGTTGTTCGGTACATTAGCCTTTTATTTTCTGCTGCGCGGTTTGCGGCGCGGCGCGGCTATCGACTATGCCTTAAGCGGCTTCATGGTCGGCGTTGCTCAAATGTTTTACCTCGGCGGACGGCTTATCCCCTTAGTCATGATAGCCTATCTGTTCTTTATCTGGCTGCGTGACCGTAAAATGGTTGCGAAACAATGGCGTTTACTGTTGATTGTTCCGGCAGCAGCCCTCGTGGTGACATTGCCGCAGAACTATTATCTGTACGCCTTTAACTTGCCACTCTCGACCCGTGCCGATCCAAGTATTCTCTTTAATGGGCAGATCGAAGAGAATATCAAGAATAACACTCTCCAACCGTTCATCGGTGACCAGATCAAATATTCATTTCTGGGACTCGTAGCGCTGCCTGACCGCAGCGGTTGGTATGGGCGCAGTTCCAGCTTGATGGGGCTGGTGGGTGGGCCAATCTTCTTGATCGGCGTAATCATGTCGATTCTTGTGTTGTGGAAGCGCCCGAAGTGGTCACTGCCGCTTGGCTGGGCATTGGCGGTGGTACTCGCGGGTGGCACACTAGCGATTAGTCCACCGCAGTATGAACGCTATTTTCCCGGTGTAGTTGCCTTTACGCTGATTGTCGAGATGGGGGTGGCAGCGATTGCTATTGCAATGGCAAGACTCTGGAAACATCCAGAACGTAACCGTACTATCGCTGTCGCAATTGGCGTGCTATTGAGCGCTGGTAATCTCGCCTTTTATGTCGGGGTGTATGTGCCAGAACTACCCGATCAATATACCGCTTATCGTGGTAACTGGATGTCCAACCGTCTTAGTGCGGAAATGGAAGCAGCCTACAACGAAGGTCAGCAAGTGGTGATGATCGGCGGTGGGGAGAGTGGCGTGCAGAATGCACTGGTTCTGCAATACTTTATGACTGGCAAGCCATATATCAATGGCGAACTCCCGATTTCACTCAATGACACGCTCGCGAGCTTTGATAACAGCAAGCCCACCACCTACTTTGTCGCTATCGAGCGCGAAGACGATCTGCATAAGCTCATGGAGCGGTTCCCTGACGGCAAGCTCTTTAAGGTCAAGTTAGATGAAGATGGCAGCGATGCGTTCTTTATCTACAAAGCTCCGGCAAGCCGCCGTGTAGGCTAGGTGGACAAAGTTACCATCGAGCAGTTGAACCGGATTAATCAGGACTTTTACCGGACAACCGCTGATCATTTCGAGTTGCTGCGCCGGGGCGCGTGGCCCGGTTGGAGGCGGTTGCTGATCCATTTAGAGGATCTCAAGCAGCCGCTTTCGGTGTTAGATGTCGGCTGCGGCAACGGACGTTTCGGCGCGTTTCTGGCACAGCATCTTGATCCAACACTGGCGTATCATGGGGTAGATAGCAACGCACGGCTTCTCGAACATGCAGCGATAACCCTTCAACCTGCCATTGCACAAGGAATGCGGGTTCGGCTGGAGAGCCGCGATATTGTTAAAAACCCGCTTGAACCAGATTTACCTCACCCCCTTCCCCTCTCCGTTCGCGGAGAGGGGAGGGGAGCGGATATGGCGTTGTATAATTTGGTGGTGCTGTTTGGTGTGCTGCATCACATACCGGGAGCCGACCAACGCCGAATGCTGATGCGTGACCTTGCGGCACGGGTCGCGCCGGGGGGAGTGCTAGCCTTTGCTAGTTGGCGATTTTACGAGTATGCCCGCTATCGGGATCGTCTGCTCCCCTTGCCTGATGATCTGATGGTCGAGCCGCATGATTACCTGCTGGATTGGCGGCGTGGCATACAAGCCGTGCGCTACTGTCATTATGTTGATGATGCCGAACAATCAGCGCTGATCGCGGCAACTGACCTGATCGAACTTGAAACGTATCGCGCCGATGGCGACACTGGCGATGTAAACTGCTATAGTATTCTGCGTGCTCCGGATGAGCGCTAATCAAAGCCATAACGAGGGAATCAAACGATTATGACCATTACGATTGTCGGCTTGGGGCCGGGCGATCCTGAACTGTTGACGCGGCGGGCGTGGCGCATTCTGGGCGAAAGCAAGGAAGTTTATTTGCGAACTGCCCGTCATCCCGGAGTCGAGGCGTTACCTGCAACGACCTACCATAATTTCGATGATTGGTATGATCGCGCTAGCGACTTCGACTCGTTGTATCAAGAGATCGCCGCCGAAGTTGTCAAACTCGGTCAGCGCCCCGAAGGGGTGGTGTACGCTGTACCGGGGCATCCATTGGTTGGCGAAACCACTGTGACTCATATTCTGGCATTGGCGAAAACACAACAAGTCGCCGTGCAATTAATCGACGGCTTGAGCTTTTTGGAACCCACGTTAACCGCACTTGGCCTCGATGCGCTGGACGGGTTGCAGATACAGGATGCGGTGAACATTGCCGCGCTGCATCACCCACCGCTAAACCCCGATGTTCCGGCGGTAATTGCACAGGTATATAGTCTTGCGGTTGCCTCGAATGTCAAGCTGACGCTGGCAAATCAATATCCCGACGAACATCCCATTGTGCTGCTGCACGCCGTAGGCACGCCCGACGAAACACTAGAGTCTATCGCACTGTATGAACTAGATCGCAGCGACAAGGTGGATCACCTGACTTCACTGTATGTACCACCGCTACCTGCGGCTGGTAGTTTCGAGCGTTTTCAGGAAACGATTGCACACTTGCGTGCGCCAGAGGGCTGCCCTTGGGATCGCAAACAGACCCATCAATCCTTACGTGAATATTTGCTTGAAGAAACCTACGAAGTGCTTGAAGCGCTCGACAACGACGATCCTGATTCGCTGCGCGAGGAACTTGGTGATTTGCTTCTGCAAATTGTGCTGCACTCGCAAATTGCTGTCGAGTCAGCCGAGTTCAGCATGGCAGACGTGATCGCCGCCGTGAACACCAAAATGATTCAACGTCACCCGCATGTCTGGGGCGATGTTCATGTGGAGAACGCCGATCAGGTGGTCAGCAATTGGGAGGAGATTAAGCAGCGCGAAAAGGCAGCACGCGGCGAATCTGCACCCAATAAGTCGATTTTAGATGGGGTAGCTCAAGCGCTTCCGGCACTGGCACAAGCGGAAAAATACCAGAGTCGCGCCGCCCATGTTGGCTTCGACTGGCCTCAGATCGAAGGGGCGATCGGCAAGCTGAGCGAAGAACTAAACGAACTGCAAGCGGCCCAAACCGACGAAGGTCGCGCCGATGAACTGGGCGATGTCTTGTTTTCACTGGTCAATGTCGCCCGCTGGTACAAGATCGATCCCGAAGTAGCGCTGCGTCAGACCAATCGCAAGTTCGCCCGTCGTTTCAAATACATCGAGGAACATGCAGGCCGCGATCTCAAGGAACTTTCGCTTGACGAAATGGACATGCTCTGGAATGCTGCCAAAGCCATCGAGCGCGACGGCGCTGCAAAGTAATGCTGTAAAACAAGTTAAAATGGCTACACTTGTTCCAATGCGTTCAATCAAGATCGCCATACAGAATCGGAGGCACCATAAAAATGGGAGTTTTCACAGAGATAGTACTGTCCTGCAGAATAAAACGGGATATAAGCAAAGAAATCCTACACGATTTGGCAGCGTGGTGCGGGGAAATAGAACTAGATCCAAACTTGCCGCACCCATTTTTCTATGAGACATTCAAATACGAAAACTCTACCGCTTTCACAGGTAAGCGATATTATTCACTGACAGATTGCGACGATGGCAACGATTTTTGTTTCTCTATCCACGCAAACAGAAAAAACTATGAAAGAGAAATTGAAGAATTTTTGGCTTGGATCGTCCCTCATAGTTCCACAGAAGGCTTTGTAGGGTATCTTCGCAGTGAATTAACCAGAGATCCTCAGTTAATATTCTTTGTTAGTGGCAAGGCATTTCTTAGAAAAATAACTGCATATACTGAAATTGAAGCTGCGATTAAAAATAGGGTCGTAGTAAAGCAGTAGGTGATGAGCCAGAATAGGCTGGATGATCCAAGTGATAAAGACGTACAAATGCCGAGTGTGCGGCAGCGAGAATATCGTCAAGAATGGGACGAACAAGGCCGGTCAAGCGCAATACCACTGCAAAGACTATGGGGTATACCGTGTGGTGGAGCCAAAACCAACGCTATGGCTCAGGACTCGACCTAGGCCACCCAAGACGTGGGTGGCCTGCGCTGGAAGATTGAGCAGTTTCACTGCGAAACCAAGCAGACTACTGGTAGCGAGGGCTGTCAGTGTCGTCTGGCCCGTATTCAGCGCAATCACATCGCCTGTGCCATCTTGCTCTGCGTTCGTCTCAAACAGCTTGCTCAAGAATCCGCCTCCATAATTTATCAACTTAAACAAGGCTTGCTCGATGACTACCTACGTTCTCAATGGCGTTCACCCGCTCTCAAAATGTAATTTGCGTAAGTCCTAAACTTTATAGAACTCATAGAGGAGAATCAAACGATGGCAAAATATGGCATTGTGTTGGGATGCGTTTTGATGTTGCTGGCTTTCGTCGCACTATCGGTGCTCGTTATTTTACCTGTATTGCCCTTTGGCGAACAAAACACTTTCCTACTGAGTGTTCAAGGAGTTTTACTGTGCCATCCCGGAGAAAAATTTACCCTGACTGGGCAAGATTACAGCGATTTTCGCGGTTCTGCGCGAGTATTCGAGTCGGCGTGTGTGAGTGAGAACGGCGAACCTCGGAATGTCGATGATGCGCGTATTCCGATTGCATTGGTATCGTTTCTCGTGCCATTCCTGATCGGCCTATTCATGGTGATGATTGGTTCTGCGGCGGTAACCCAGCGACGTGTCAAAGCTATGTTGAGTGGGTCAAGTTTCAAGATGCCCGCGAAGGCGATGACAGACTTTAACATCTCCGAGGATGGGGTGATGAATATCGGTGGTGTACAGATCAAGCTCGACAAAGCTATGAGGGGCACTCCACAAGTGATCCGCACGGCAGACTTTATGGCGAGTGGTGGGGATCTGACCGAAAAGTTGCAGCAAATTCATGATGCGCTAGCAAAAGGCTTAATCACCCAACAAGAGTATGATCAGATGCGCCAACGGATTCTTGATGAAAGCGTGTAGGCAGTAAGGTTCAGTCGCAGCATGTCCACTCGGGATTTTGCCCTGCACTCTCGCCATATCATTGCTTGAGATCGAAGTCGCGCAGGAATGTTTCGTCTAATTTAACTATTTCTAGTCCGATATCCGTCCTACCATTGAATGACCATCACAACGGCAAACTGTGAGCTATCCTGCGACCAAAATTACTGAAAATCAAATAAGCCTGTTCGCGACCATTGCGCCGAACCATCAACTTGACCGATGAATAATCCGTCAGTACCAAATATCCTGATAGTAATAACTTTGCCATTCAGTGACAAGTTTGCGCAGGACCATCGCATCAAAATAGGAAAGGGGAAATGAACCACTCCGCAGCAAGCTACGGAGTATCAAGAGCAAATCCACAATCCCGCCGCAAGCGGCGAGGAATTAGACCTGATGTTGATTAAAAATACCAAAAGCACGACGCTTGAGAACTTTAATCTTGTTGTTGAGTCCCTCGACAAAGCCACTGGTTAAGCGATGGACAAAGAACTTCAATAGATCGAAATTTGGTCTAGAAAGCATAGATCGGGATGTCATCGCGTGTAGCCCAGGTCCGTTCAATCGCGCGGCGAAGAAAGGCAATAAAGCGCGGAAGTTGAAAAGACGGGCGACCCAACGGGCAGGATCGCGCTCCAAAACACGGGTAGTAGCACACCGTAGGTAAACCCTGCAATTGAGGAGTAACAAGGCCAAGCCGAGCAGCAAAAAGCGCAGGGCGGGATTACAGGAAGTGGTGCGGGCGCGGACTTGACCGAGTTGGCGATAGCTGCTCTCGATGCAGAAGCGCCGTCGATAGCGTTGGAAACACTTGGTAGGGGACCAATCCAAGTGAATGACCACGTAAGCAATCCATTTGAGGCGGCGTTTGCCTGTTTTATCAGGAACACGGGTTGGCAATAGCGCCAAGCGAACCGTCGTCCCATCGGGGAAGACGTAATCGGTCAGATAGGCGCGTTTGCCGTGACACAAGCCACGTATACCGCCTTTTTTGCCACACATCGTACCGGCAATGAGGGTTGGAATATGCGGGTGGTACAGGTAAGTAATGACCGTGCTGGTGCAAAAACCTTTGTCCATATATAACACACTGGGTCGCAAGCCAAGCCTTTGCATCCGCTCCAAGAGCCGCTGCACGACAACCTCGGTGCTGTCTTCCGGCAACACATACGTCACGGCCAATGTCAAGCGAACCTGCCGCCACATCACATACAGACTGGCGAGGCGATAAAAGTGCGTCGTGCCTTCTTTGGCTTCGCTTCGGCAGGCATCACTGCGCAGTTCCAGCGTTTTTCCATAAAACGGCTCATCGAGGTAGTCGATTGCCATTTCACAGCTCCCTCGCGACAGGTACGCAGTCACTCAAACTCAGGTTCATCTGCATCTCTTGCTCACGCAAATCGCAGACATCCAACCGGTTTTTCAAGTAACCCCGTATCGTGTTACTGGTCACGCCGATAGTCAAATCGTCACACACACTTTCGATGACCCGTCCTTCGATGGCGGCTGTCATCAAAACGTTTATCACCAGCCGTCCATCACATTTATACCCTTTTCCCGTCAATCCCAAGTGCTTACCCAACACATCTTCGATTGCTCGCCGTATATCTTCTCCACTTAACGATTCTTTGGGTATTATCATTTCGGGTCTCCAGGCGCACTTGTTGATCGTACTTCAACTTTATCCCTTGTTTGCAATTTTCGATCTACTGAAGTTGGAAAAAGCAGAAGAAGCCTACAACGAATTCATTTCAAAATTGCCTATTGATGATAATGATTTTGGAGGGCAGAGGCTTTGCGGCGTTATGGAAGAGTTATTTTTGAGAAAGGTGAGGATGCTACAGGTATTTTGCATGAAGCTTTGGCATTATCTCAAACTTCTGGTAATAACCTTGGAATATATGTGATCTATGCCTTCCTAGCAGAACAAGCCTTACGCAACAACAATGCCGATTTAGCCTTAAGCTATCTTGAACACGCTAAACTTAATCCTTCTACCGCTGATCCTTGGATTAATGGCTGCTATGCAAAGCTATATGCACTGCGGGGTGATGTTGCACTTGCAGAGCAATATCTTGAGAATTCCACGCGACCCACAGATGCAGCCGAGGCATATCTCATATTAAAAGATAATGAACAAGCAAAAATATATGCCTTAGCAGCATATAAATGGGCTTGGCATGATGGCCCTCCTTTTTGTTTACATTATGAGCTTGAACGGGCAAAGACCGTACTAAAAAGCTTAAATATACCGGAACCTCAATATCCGTTAAAGCAAATAAATTCGCATATAGCATTTGAAAAAGAAATAAGACAGTTTATTGAGGCTTTATAAGTGATGACTATGCTGCCGAAGCACAAATCATCTTTACCCTTGCGTGCGCCACTATGGTTGTTCACCGTACTGCTGATCCTGATCGTGTTTAGCCTGTACACAATCATTGGCACAATCGCCGTGATACCAGATTATACGAGGCTCGGAATATCGCTTAACCCCTTGCTGCGGATCGCGACGGCAACGGCTTGGCTAATTCTTTTTAGCCTGCTGTGCGGCGGACTGGCGCTCAAACGGCGGGCCGCATTTACGCTAATTGCGCCTGTGTTGAGCGCCTACGGATTGTCAAATATCATCAGCACATGGCTATTCGCGCAGTCGGACTACAGCCGGGGTCAACTCGCCTTCGCGATCGTGGCTACCGTGATCGCGCTGCTGCCGATCTGGTGGATCGCGCTGCGGCGTGGCTGGCTCACCGCTATATCTCGTTAATCTGGAACGGGTTGAAGTCTGTATCGCGATCATAGTAGTCTTCGTGTTCGGCGCGTTTCAGGAAGTTCACCACCTGATACGTGATCGGGGTGAATAAGGCTTCGACGCTGCACTTGAAGATATAATTCGAGACAAAAATGGAAAGCAGCAAATCATTGGATTTATCACCTGCAAAAGCGATAATCACGAACAGCACTGTATCCACCGCTTCGCCCACAATCGTGGAACCGATGGTTCGCATCCACAGCCAACGACCATTAGTCCAGATCTTCATTTTTGCCAGCACAAAGCTGTTGCTAAACTCACCCGCGAAATAGGCTACCAAACTCCCCAGCACGATACGCGGAATTTGCCCCAGAATGTCGTTGTAGCTGTTTTGGAACTTCCAGTCAGAAGCAGCCGGCAGCGCACCGACAATCGCAAAAACCAACGCTGCTACAAACAGCCAGAAGAAGCCTGTCCAAATTACGCGGCGCGAACGCTTGTAGCCGTACACTTCGGTCAGGACATCCCCGAAGATGTAGGCCAATGGGAACAGGATCGTGCCCCCATCGAAGGTGAATGGCCCTAGCAGTAGAATCTTGGTCGAGGTGATATTCGAGATAATCAATACTGCCACAAAAGCCGCCGTAATCAAATCGATATATTGGTAGGAGCGTTTGCCTTGCGGTTGTTTTTGAGCAGGCGCTTCAGATTGGTGTAATTCGTTCATCATTATTAGCTTGAATCCCTTTATCGGTAGTCTGTTGACACATGATAAGCAACAGCATAAAGATAAATCGGATTATCCAAGAAACAAAAGTCAAGGAGTAGTTTTGCTGGGGTGGTTATGAATAATCGAGCCACGGCGCGACGTTGACGTGAAAGCTACAACATGTTACTCCAAGAAACGATATAGGTACTTGTATCAGCGCCATGCTTGCGGCTAGGCGCTGTCTCGTCCACTAGGACGGTGAATGAAGCACCCTCAGGCCGGAAGCGGCGGACGATTGCGTATAATACCCCATACTCGAAATCTTCTGGGAAAGGTGTACTGGACACACATTTTATCATGCGATCAGCAATGATCGTTACCTTCCAGCCATCTGTACCGATATTTCGGCACTGGCGCTTATAGGCAAAGTCAAGCGAAGCTAGCGCCGCTGGAATCGAATTGACGTGGGCAGGTAGGGGCAGAATATCGGAACTCTGCATCCCGATCTTCACAAGTTTGAAGGTCGCGTTATGTTTGCTATTGGCGATGTCTTTGTAGACATTCAGATAGGCCTGCTGCGAATACCACAAGTCAGGCTGGATGTCGTGCAACTTATGAGTTGCCAGAATAGGGCGGACTTTTGTACCCATCGCTTTGATAGCGGGCAGGATCGAGCGACCTATCACTTCGGCTTGGGGGGTAGATGCGATGAATTGCGCCACGCGCAAGCTCCTCTTAGAACTGTATAGTATCTCACTACTGTAGTGCATAAATGCACAATGGCTAGTCTCAGAATTGCAACAGTTTTGCTAAATTAAATTGCAGGGGAAAGGCTGGAATTGCAAGTTTGAAGGATATTAAATAGATCAACTGATACTAAACAGATCAACTGATCGAGGGGACAAGCAATTGTCTCCTCGATCAGTTAGTTAGTTTTTAACACCGACAACGTGTACATATCGAATATTTTTCAATGTACTGACATACACAGTTCCCGGCACTTCGGGCCATAGCCAACTCATGAGGCTGCCAAATTCCTTGGCAAGCTGCGGGCGGAACCGGCGGAGGATTTGAGTTGTTTCCTTAAATGCCTGATTCATTTCTGGAGTATAGTCAACATAGCAGGTTGGAGTAAGCTGGGCAGCCTTGAAAACTTCCATGTATTGCTCGCGCTGACCAAAGTAGATACTTTGATTTGCATAGTATTTTTCTGAAAAAGCACTCAATGGCTTGTCAATTGCCGAGTCGATAATACATAGAGGGGCAGTGGGTTTTAGCAAGCGTGTCATCATGCGCATCCCTTCGACCTTTCGATTGGTGGGGAAATGCAGGATAACTTCAATGGCACCTACTGCGTCCGCCTGTCCTACCAAATCTTCGGTGACGGAGGGATCAAAAATATCACCCAACCGTATTTCGACATTACTCAGGCCCATTTCCGTCACAATGCCCTGAACGATTTCGCGCTGTTCAGGGCTGATTGTGACGGAAACAATGCGAGTATCTGGCAATAAGGTTGCCAGTCGTGCAATCGAATTGCCCCGACCTGTGCCTACCTCGACAATCAAGCCACCTTTTGATGTATTGGCGATATGGCTCACGGCAGGTCGCCAGTTTATGTCAACCGTGTTGACCTGAGCAATGATCAAGCGTTGCGCAACATCCTCGATGTGTTGAATTTCCTCGTCATACAACCCAACGCTGATACTAAGCCATGCTGAACGCATCAACCGTCCGAACGTCTGGTAAAACTGTTCAGCGTCGCTCATCGGTTTTCCGAGAATGGGATCGAGCATGGCTCCCAGAAATTTACGGGTTCGTGCGGCGGGTGTCGTCTGCTCATCCGCCAGGGCATAGTAGACATTTTCAACTTTGTCACGGGCGGCAATAAACGTCTGCGCGAAGGCCCGTTGTCCTTGAATCGCATAGCGTGCTTCGAGATCGGGCGGTAGGCGAAAGTTCGCCTTGAATGCCGCCCGGTCAGTAATCAGTTGATCTTGTACAGCCGTTACCATCTTGACCTCATTTCTGGGAAACTGGTTGCTTACTGGTTTGCCCGTAGCGTCCAGTTTCGTAGGACCAATCAATATTACCGCGTACCCAGTAGCGCAGGCCTGCCAGATAACGCGCTAATTCACCGTCAATCTCCGTGCCAAAGGAGGGAACCTGTGCTTCAAGATCGCAATAAAGCTGAATTCTCTCATTGAAGATTTGGGCTGCATTGTCAATGGCTTGTTGTAAGGTCAATTGATGCTCATGTTGTAACACAATCACCAGATTATGCACGTCATTGGTTCTTAGCTCTTTTTCCAGCGAGACAATATCGTTAAACCATGCGACTCCATCATTCGCCAGCAGTTTCAACTGGCGAACGGAGTCATGATCCAATACCTCAGCAGGGAGTTGGATATGGTCGGCAAGTTCGATCAGGTCAAAGAAGATATACAGCGCCGAAGTCAAACGACGCATCTCCATATAATCGGCGGCTGAGGGGATAATGTTTCTAGCCCGATTATTTGCCTCCCACAGACACCCTCTAGCATAGTCATCGAAGGTTTGCATAAAACGCTCAACCCATTGTGGCGTAGCCTGTGTACGCATCCGCCCCCAAATTTCGATCAAACTGCTGATGATATTGCTATCCTCAGCCGTCATCATTTTGGGGTGATTCATGTGCTGAATGAGATCGGTATGCAGTGCTTGCAAACGTTCGGGATGTCTACCTAGTTCTTCTTCATCACATAAATCATCGAGCATGAACAGCCAACTCATCCATGTTGCCACCAGCAATATATCCTCAAAACTGGCCGTTGGATGAGCACGACCCGTTGTCCAAGCAAACTTGCCCGCCTTAAAGCGCTTCACGGCAAGCTCTGTTTTCAGGAGGTGATAGCTTTCCATCCAGCCATTAATATTCTCTTGGACTGCTTCCGTATAGGGACTGAGCGCCGACGGAAACGGGCAAATCAGATCGGGGATCTGGATATTTTCTAGCATGATGTTGTCAATCTCCTAGTGCTCTTAGTGATTTCGTTCGGTCATATACAGGGTCACTTTGCGGAGTTGAGAAAGATATATATTCTCTTCCGGTAATTCAGCACTACGGGCGAGTTCGTCAAGGGCAGAGAGCGCACATTGCTTGTAAGATTCCGTTTGAGCATAAACATACTCCCTTGCCCCGCATTCATTCAAAGCGGTTCTGATAAAATGCTCCTGTTCCGGGCTAATGGGTGCAGAATCTTGATACAACCTAACAAGGGCAGTACGTGTTAGGGGCGCTGTCTGGTCGAATGTATAAATAATCGGCAGGCTTTTTTTGCGACGGCGAATGTCACTCCCACTCAACTTCCCGGTCTTCTTGGTCTGCCCCCAAATCCCTAGCAGGTCATCCCAAAGTTGAAAAGCCATACCGAGATGTTGCCCAAACTCAGCATAGAGTGCTAGCTTATGTTCATTCTGATGGCTTGATCCCAGCGCAAGTAATGCTCCACAGTAGGTCGAGGCTTTAATCAAGGCAGCAGTCTTTGCGGCGATCATTTTCAGATAATCGTCACTAGTTACTGTCAACTGGTCTTCAAAACTTAGGTCGGCCTGTTGTCCAAGCGTCAGCTTTACTGAGCAGCGCATTAGTGTGGTGAGCAGGCTGTTTACGCGGGCACTATCCAAGCCACATTCTTGAAGCTGACTCAGGGTGCAAAAGGCCAGTGCGTGCAGGCAATCGCCCACGTTGATCGCTTTTGCGCTGCCGAATGCTGCCCAGAGGGTTGTCCGTCCACGCCGCAGTTTATCCTCGTCTTCAATATCATCATGGATCAAACTGTAGTTATGCAAAAGCTCAAGCGAAGCACCCAACGTCAAGGCCAAGTCGAAATTTGCGTCGATGGTGGAAAGTTGCTGTTCATTTTGAAGTGCGGACTGAAAACATAACAGCGCTAAGGTTGGGCGTATCTTTTTGCCAGCGGCTTGTTCACGGTTTGCGTTGGGTTGAAATTTCTCATCTAACCAACCAAGATGATACGCTAACGCATTACGTACCCATACATCGTTGACGTGGCGTTCGATAGTTGCTGCCATGTTATCGTCAATGGCAACCCGATATTGGCTGAGAATCGTTGATACATTAGAAAAGTTGACCTGTTCCATCACCGCCGCCTCCCTTACCCACTCGAAACCTAGCTTAAATATAAAGCTATGCTGTTAAGGCTAATAGCAGCGTACAAATATCAATTTTAATATGTGAATTGTTAGAGGGATTAACTAGTGTCTTTTCACTATATATATCATATGGTACACACAAAAACGATGATAGGAAAGAGGGTCAAATATGAAAACTGTAAAGGAGTTCTAACAATTTTTATGTTCGAATATCATCCCAATTCAACTAATACTAAATTAAACAGTGCTAAATAATAGTAAAAATGCTACCTTACCTAAACCTTGCAGGACATTTAACAAAGTCACGGGGTGCTGCTGAGTTTACCGAGTTGAATTACCTTATCCGCAGCCGACTCGCCATTTTGCACAACTGGTAATCGCGCCTGATCGGGAAATGTGTACATCCCCACTTCGATGCTAAGCGTATTAAGCGGCATACTTTTTGTTTCCAGCATGTAGTCAGTTTGGACGAGTTCGCCCTGATCCCAGATGAAGGTTGGGTATTGTCCATTCAAAGGGCGTGCATCTTGCTGTGAAATCATCGTGCCGTTTTTGTCTAATAGGTGAACAAAGATCGTCACGTCAAGAGCTGGGCGGCGTGTCAGCGACTCCCAGTACAGCGAAAGTCGTACATGCCCGCTATCCAGCGCTTCGGCGTGCCAGTGGCGCAATGCGAACTTATCCCCAATGGTGGCATTGATCGGCAGCGAGTCAGGCGGTGGCACGGGTGCGGTTGGCGGCGGCACTTTGATCCAACCAAGCGTCGCCGCATCGCCAAGTGAGTCGCCATTACTAGCAAAGGCAGGCAGTCGTTTATCGACGTAGACATAGACCCCTGCCACCAGCCGATATGCACCGGGGGGCAACGGCGGCACACTTAGAATATGCGTGAAAGGGATTACATCTCCAATCGCCCACACTGTCGAAGGATACAGCCGATTCCATAGTGTGACATCCTCGCCCGCAACTTTCTGGCGATCTTGCGTCTGAAGCTGAACAAAGGCGCTGTATTCATGGCCTAGCTTGTGCAGTGCCGCCCAATCCAACGTATAGGCAACTCCCTGTTGGCTGCCCGACAGTGTATCGGGGCCACGCCAGCCAAGCACCTGCATCTGTTGATCGAAAATCGCTAGCGGAGCCGCCATCGATCCGCTGACAACACGCGGCTCAAAAGCTAATGGCTCATTCACCTGAGCGTTCGAAAGAGGTTTGACACGAGCCAATAACACACCGTTAGGTCGCTGGACCGCTTCCGCCTCATCAATATTGGCAAGCAGCGTGGCTTGAGTTTCTGCGGAAAACGGTGGCAGCAACGTAATCGTGCCGTTATGCAGCAGCCCATAGAGCCGCGTAAATCGGCGTAGATCGCCAGTTTCCAGCGCATAGGGGATCACTAGTCGCGTTCCCGTCGGGAGTCGGAATGTCTCATCGGCGGTACTGATATTCGGGTAGGAACGGAACAACTCAGCGCGGATCGTCTGCTCGTTGAGTTCATCCAGTGGAATAAGCATCGGCGTGGTTTGCGCGTTGAGCCAGTCGGCAAAGTCGCGGTTATCGGTGCGAAAAAACCACTCGTTGAACAGCATATCGACATTGTAGACATGAATCTTGCGCGTCTGGCTCCAATAGGTGATATAGGATGTCCGGGTTTGCCAGCCATTCCATGCGGTAACAATCACCAATAGCGCCAATGTGATGCGGTAGATCGTCGATTGTTGCTTGGTAAATTGCAGGATCAACATGGCAACAAACGCTACACCTGCACCGATAATCAATGGGAAAACGGCGAACTCTCCGACTACGCGCAGCCCATGTGGGATCTCCTCGGTTGCCAGCACCGGGAGCGCACTCAGCACCAGAATCGCCGCTAAGAGTGCCGATGAAGGCTGTCGCCCACGCACGACCAGTGCCAACAAGCCGATGCTGAATAGGACATTGAATATAGGTGGCAGTAGGGGAGCTTCTGCTGCGTTGTACTGCGGGTTAACATCCCCCCGATTGTAGAATTGACCGACGAGCCGGCTTGCCCGGTCAACATAGTCAGGCCGTGCGCCGCCGCTCACATCTGCTGCCCGTCCGATAATCGCCGCCGGACGATCCAGAAAGCGCACGCCAACCGGGATCATTAGGATCGTAAAAACCAGCACAAGGATTGCCAGTCCGCCTAACCACAATCGCCACTGCATTCGCCGGAACAGTAACAGACTCACAGCAACCACTAGCAGCGACGCAGGCAGCGCCAATGCCGCTGTATAGCTATACAGCGCCCCTGCCATCGCGATACCACTCAGAACAAAATAACGGTTGCGGCCCGATTGTTGATTGGATTGCAGTCCACGTAGCAGAAAGCCGATGAACAACAGCATAAATGGCGGTTGCAAAATGCCCCGATAGATCGCCCGTGACAACGCAACATGACTAATCGAGATTGCCAGCACTGCTGCCGCTGCAAACCCACAGACCCATCGCAGCCGAGGATCGAGATCGCGCAGGCATTGGCGCATCGTCCAGCAGGCGATTGCCACCGTCACCAAGCCAATCAACGCCGAGGTAAAGCGGCTCGACCAGACTCCCGACCCCCACAGCAATACTCCCGCTGCCTCAAAGAAACGCGAGAGTGGCTCAGGCCGACCAAAATCTTCGTAGAAAGGATAGTAACCGGTGTGGCTGATGTTAAAGGCATCGATCACATCGGTGGCTTCGTCGTTGCTCACACCGGGGGGATAGATTGCCAAATTTGCCACGCGCAGCCAGAAGGCCAACAGGAGCAATCCGACCATTAAAAATAAGGCTACACGTTCAAATGCCGCTAGCTTTGGGGTTTTGTTCTTGTTCAGGGAGGTATTCCGTAGTGGTCTAATATTCATGGCGATGAGGATAGCGAACGGCGCTCATTAGGGCAACAAGCTACGCCGAAACTAGAATTTGCGTTATACTAATAATGATGAAGTAAATCATAAGCCGTAACCCACATTAGGCTGAGTAATGTCTATAGTCGCAAGTTTGCAGTCCCAAGTCTACACGATTGGGAATTTATTTTGTTGCCTCGTGACATAACCTGCGCCTTTCTTTCGACTCTAGTTTCTCTGTGTCTCTCTAGTTTCTCTATTCTCAGGAAAGAAAATGACAACGCTAATTCCATTTGATTATCATATGCACAGCAACAATAGCTGTGACTGCCGTGCGACAATGGCTGAGATGTGCCGCAGCGCCATTCAGAAGCATATCCCGGAGATCGCTTTTACCGAACATTTCAACCGTAAACGTGAGGATATGTGTTACGAGAAGTATGATCCGACCCGCTATTTTCGCGATATTGAAGCTTGCCGTGCCGAGTTTGGGCCGCAAGGGCTAACCATCAAGGCAGGTGTAGAAGTCGGTGAGATGCACTTGTACCGTGAACAGGTCGATGCGGTACTCAACGCCCACCCTTACGATCTGGTGTTGGGTAGTCTGCATTGGAATAACGGCGAGAGCATCTTTGAGCGCAGCTACTTCCAGAAACGCGATCACAAAAGCGCGGCGCGTGAATATTTCGCAGAGCTAACCCAGATGGTAGACGCTGGCGGGTTCAATATTATGAGCCACATGGACGTAATCAAGCGCATGGGCTATCAAGTCTACAATCGCTTCGACATCACCGAGTATGAGGAATATGTGCGCCCGGTATTAGCGGCATGTATTCGCCAACAAATTGCGCCGGAGATCAATACAAGTGCCTTGCGGATGTCGGTCAACCAGACACATCCTACGGTAGAGGTGATCCGTTGGTATCGTGAGATGGGCGGGGAACTGTTGTCTATCGGCAGCGATAGCCATCGCCCCGATCAGCTTGGTGCGGGTCTGGACAAGGCCATCGCCATTGCGAAAGACGCTGGTTTTACTCGACTCACCAAATTCGCGAATCGCAAAGTCGCTGAGTTCGTGGAGATTTAGACAGCTAGCATTTCTTCGCAAATCAATGAGATCATAAATTGGGTTGATTTGTGATCTCATAACTGCCTAACTGGAACTGCAATACAGGCGCATGTTCGGCACTATCTGAATTCTTGTGAACCTGAAACCTAGATAAATTCTGCTCAAGCCGAATTATGTGCAGGGTGCCATCGCTCCGTGACTCAAACCGTACTGTATAGACGCTGTCGTCAGTTTTTGGGCTATCTATTAACCGAAATTGGGCAAGATCGCTAGCGTGGGTTTCTAGCCTCAGAAAGTACTCGGCGGCTTGTGCAGACTCAGCGTAACAAGATCGACCTCGGTACAAGCCTACATCAAGCCGCTGCTGCTGATAGGCTTCGATCAGATGGGCGATGTCGCCGGGACTGATGCGCCCATAGACAATCCCGTGCGGCAAAAAGACTGCCGTTGCCGCGAAACGATGTCCGCCAAGGTGAGTCGTTTGCCATGCTGCATCGCCAACCATTTTTTCGGCGGCCTGATAAACGGGCAAGCCGAATTTGGTACAGCATTTGTCGCGTCTGCCATTGGTACAAAACAGAAAAAGCTGTTTGTCGCTGAGAGCGTGTTGGTAAGCGGTACTATCCGACAGTATCGCGGGAACGTCAAACGTCAGTAGATCCTCGTAACTGTCAAGCTGGAATCGATACAGGATCGGATCGATTTCACGCGCTACAGCAATATAAAAGAGCAGTTTCTCGCTCGATGACCCATCATGCTTGATCAGTTGTAACCGTGATTTTGGGACGGCCTTAAGCTGTCCATCAAGATGCCGCTTGACTGCTTGCGGCAGATCACTTTCAGTAAAAGCTTCGCTGCCCCAAGCGCCGCGATACTCCAGCAGTAGCCACACATCAACGCGAGCCGCAGTGGCAAAAAGCTGCTCCCCAACTTGCAAGGAAAGTTCGCAGGCGAAAAATTGATTGAGGATGTCAGCCATCGGTTTTCTATTGTCCCTGCTACAAGATGAGGATTATTAGAGGAATGAGCGAAGATAGAGAAGATCACGCTCCACATTTTAGCGCGGAGCGTGATCGGTGATACTAATTCAATATCTGATGGTAGACCAGTTGTAAGGCTTCTAGCGTAACAAGATTACGCATCGTATAGCCATATTGCAGATTAGTATCATTGAACACCGCCGCCTGATCAAGATCAGCAGTACGGCTCAAGTGAATGCCGTCCGCGTCCAAACCCTTGTTGGGCAGTGGAGCCAATGCTCCTTGAAGGTTAATCAGCGGTACGCTCATTTCTTGGGCAACCTTGACAACGATCTGGTTGAACAGCCGCGCCTTCGCCGGATCGCTGGCGTTTTCAGCAGCCGTGCTCAAGATCGGAACTACACCGTGATCCATGCTATCCCGCACGATAATACGCATGTGCAGATTGAACTGCTGCGGAGTCATGACCATGACATCGACTACGCCGAACATGATAATCGCGACAGCAGGTTTGCTCAGGCGATATTCACAGCGCAGCGGGGTTTCTTCTTGCTGGCATACGCCTGGATCAGCTAACTGCCAATCGAGTACGGCTCCGCTGGAATAGGCACTGTGAGCCGCTTTGCTAGCAGTATTGAACGAGTTACCTGCACCGGGGCGGGGTGACACCGAATAGTAATCAATGATCTCTTTCAAACTGCTATACTTGCCGAGGTTGTAAACACCATTGCCGATCCCGTTAAAGAACAAGGGATGATCGGTATGACAGTCGCCAACTTTGGAAAAGACTCTTAGATTGTTGCCGAGTGTCTTACCTTTTTCAACTACAGTGCGCATGTAACTGCGTATGCGTGGCGTTATGACTGGTAGGATTGGTGCTCTGATTGCGCCGCTCGGAATATCGTTAGGCAGCGGCGGCACAGGCAGTTGGTACACAGGCAGTTTGCTAGGATCGACAGGCTGACCACTGGCAGGCGGAGCGTCGCCGGGTTTGCTGCCGGGGCCAACTTCTTCTGTGCTAACAGGCAGACTGTACAACTTGACGGTGGGAGCCAGCTTGAATAGTGGGGTCGCACCCCACCCTCGGTTAGCGCCATCTTTAGTATGGACAAGTATCCAACTGGTATCGTTCGTGCGGGCTTCCAACACCACCTCTGTATTGGGTTGAAGGGTACTCAATACAGCAAACTTGCGAGCTGGCCCTGAACGAAGATTATTGACATTGATGGCCCAAGCAGTGGCTTCGTCCGCCTGAGCAGGCGTATATGCCAATGCGCCGAACAGGATGGCGGTTATCGAAACCAACATGAGCAAAATTGAAGATCGCCGCAGCATGGTTCGTTATCTCTCCTGAACTAGCGTGGTAGGAATGTGCCGTTAAAGACGAGCTTATGGACACACTGTGGTTCGCGTCTGAGTACCAATTCCTGCGTGGCCTTCCATGTAGTCGAGCTGGTAAATTCTAATGTCAGCTTAATCTTTCCATCGCGCAGGGCATTCAAGCCAGCATAAGAATAGATATTTGGGTTGGTACGGGAACGGAACATGGCATAGGGCGTTAGTTCTTGCCCGCGCCAATAGATGCTAGTGCGGCTGCGTGGCGTAATGATGACCATCGCTGGACAGTAGTTAACGGCTACGCCACAGTCGCCCGTTTGTTGGTCGAGTTCCGGGGCGGCCTGCCACCATGTACGCTTGGTAGGTACAAACTGAACAACCGGGGTTGTCGATGCTTCAGGCGTTGCGGCTAGCAGACCAGAACTTGCGCCGGCCGTACTGTCATTCGGCACTGCGTCCGCAGTTACCAGTGCTGGAAACGCAACTGCCAAAATTGCTACACTACAAAATATCACGATACCAAAGCGTATGCTTCGCATTGGATCTCTCCTCACCCTAAATTTTTGAACGTACCTACTATAGTCGGTGACAGATGACTCTGCAACCTACGGCTCCCTGATGCGGGGAACAAGGAGGAAATTCTCATGTTACCTATCGGCTTTTTCCTAAAGTTGCATTCAATACCCAAAATCGAGTACAACCGATATTGAATCACCGACTTCAACTGAGCACAGAAAATAGCGAACATGATCAACTATCTGGCGAAGGTCAGGTTATTGCTGGTATCTCTCGTGGTGGTTGTACTGTTGTTGGCTAGCCTAACAGCACCACTATCGCATCTTGCCCGCGCACAGGATTCAAACCCGTGCGGTGTGGTCGATGCGATTGATTACCCTGTCGATGGGGTCAGTATTGAGCATGATGACTTTGGTATGTACCGCGCTGGGTTTAATGGTCGTCACACCGGAATTGATATGGCATTTGGGCGATATGGCGATCCAGTACGAGCCTCGGCGCGGGGTCGGGTAACATTCAGCGATCCAGCAGGGTGGGATACCGAAAAAGGGGTCGTGATCCTTGAACATACTTTCCCCGATGACAGTGTATTCTTTACCTTGTATGGACACATGGAAGAAACGAACGGGCATACCTTCCCAAAGGTGGGCGACTGTGTAGGGCGTGGACAAGTGATCGGCTCGGTGGGGCATCCGTTGCACGGTGCGCCGCACCTTCACTACGAGATCCGCCGGATGAAGGCTAGTACGGGTGGCCCCGGCTATTGGTCTGTCGATCCACTGGACGGCGGCTGGATGCACCCGATTGACTTCACTGAGCAGTGGCGACTGCGCCTTAGCCCCGCCTTTCGCCAAATGCTTTCGGCGGGCGGCGCACCCACTGCTCCCCCGCTTTGGCATGATGGAGGAACTGTAACCTTTGCCGAGGAATATCATCTTGAACAGCGATCCGCCGACAGTCAAACGGTATGGCGGTTAGATACACAAGGGTTAGATGGGATTATCAATTTGCCTGATGGTCGGTTGCTAGGCCGTACTACTGACGATCAGATTCTGGTGGTGGATGGTGTCGCCGGACGATTTACCGCTTCGTGGAAGCCAGATCGCCCACTGAAATCGCCGCCACTGCGTTTAGGTGACTCTGTTGTCTTTTTGGCGGACGATAATCGCGCAGTATCCTATGACGTGGATGGCAAATTGCGTTGGCAAACTGACCCTCTTGGCACGCATATCGAACGCTACGCGCAAAGCGGCGATCATTTGGCTATCGTTGCTGGACAGGACAGCGACACTTTCAATCTTACGGTTATCGATCCGACGGGCAAAGTGCTCTATCAGGCAGCGGCAGGCGCACCAATTGTGCCAGTGGCAGTGGCGAACGGCGGTTTTATCATTATGGTCACGAGTCAAGTGGCGCTGCTTGGCTCCGATATGACGGTCAAGCCCTTGATGGATGTCGGTCAGGCGCTTGGTCGCAACAGTCGGATTGCCCGCGATGCACAAGGCAACGTTTTTATTTATCCCGGTCAGGGTCAGCGGATCTATGCTTATGCGGCAAATGGTGGACTGCGCTGGCAAGCTGCATTGCCTACTCCACAACTGGAACCGCCACTGCTTGGGGTCGGTGATGGATGTTTACTCTATGTCTTAACCTCGGATGGCAGTCTTTTGGCATACCGGGCCGCCGACGGCGCAGTACGCGGGCTGACTTCGCTGTATGCAGGCGGGATCAAAGGCCATCCGGCCTCGCGGTTTCTGAACGTATCACCCGACGATCAGGTACAATTCTCAGCAGGCTATCTTTCTATTGCCACTATTGATGGCCCGACGCTTGCCAATGACTGCAAACGTTAAGCAGCGAGATTCGCTGGATGCACACGGCAAATGATTTGCGTACCTTGTGCAATCATCCGAGATCCGCTGCAATCAGGAACGATATAGTCTGATGCACTATGCAACTTTCTGCCCTTTGCCTGTCTTCCACATCAGAAGGCATGAGCTTTAGAATCCACGAGAAGAAATAACCATATGACACAACTGCTAATCCACAATATATATCCACTTCTCAACAATGCACAGCCCGAACGTGGCTGGATCTTGATCGAGGACGCACGTTTCGCTCAAATTGGTACAGGTGACGCACCCACTTTTGCCGACGCTGAAATGATTGACGGCGGTGGCAAAACTGCATTGCCCGGATTTATCGATCTACACGTTCATGGCGCTTTAGGTCACGATACGATGGATGCGACTCCAGAAGGACTGGAGGCGATGTCTCATTTCTTTGCCACTTGCGGAGTAACCTCGTTGCTACCGACGACTATGACTGCCTCGGAAAGTTCTATTCATCGTGCACTAGAAAATATCGCACTGAATACCGGCCCCGTCGAAAACGGCGCGACTATTTTGGGAGCGCATCTGGAAGGGCCTTACCTAAATATCAATATGAAAGGCGCACAGGACGGTCAACATATCCGGCGCGCCAATCCTGCTGAATATGCGCCTTGGCTTGGCTTTGATGTCATCCGACAGACCACAGTTGCCCCAGAGTTCATGGAAAATCAGGTGTTTATCCGTGATTGTGCCAAACGCGGGATTAATATCTCAATCGGGCATACGCAAGCTACTTATGAGGAAGTCCAAACGGCGATTACGCAGGGCGCGGCTCAGGCAACGCATACTTTCAACGCGATGACAGGTATCCACCATCGCGCTCCCGGCACAGCCGGAGCCGTGCTGACTCTCGATGCCATCACCTGTGAACTTGTGGCGGACAACGTCCACCTTCACCCAGCGATTGTCAAGCTCGTGGTACGGGCAAAAGGGTCACAAGGCGTAGTGCTTATTACCGACGCGATTGTAGGCACCGGGATGCCAGACGGTCAGTATCAATTTGGTGGACAAACTGTCACCGTTGGCTATGGCATGGCAACCCTATCCGATGGCACATTGGCGGGCAGTGTGCTCACGATGGATCGTGCATTACGTAACATCTTGAAAGCAACTGGCTTGACTTTGGCGGAAGCGTGGCCCATGACCAGCGCCAATGCCGCCCGCCAAATCGGAATTGCTGATCGCAAAGGGAAGTTGACTGTTGGTCTGGATGCGGATCTTGTGCTACTCGACTCGGAAAATGAAGTCGACCTGACGATAGTCGAAGGGCGGATCGTTTATCGCCGGGAAAAGAAATCTGTCTCGTAAGTAAAGCACCGAGAGTGTGATCGATCAAGTCCTGATCAGGGTAGCTATGGCCTTTGTCACACCTGACAATTTTGAAAGGTAGGCAGGGTCACAAATTAGCGAAAATGTTATATACTAAGACCTTGTAGTCTGTTCCAGTTTTTAACATATCAACATCATCTCACCCCAACCGGAATATACTAGAAAGGAACCCTCTTATGTGTGGTATCGTTGGTTATATCGGCCCTCGTGACGCAACACCTATCATTCTCAGCGGATTAAAACGGCTCGAATATCGTGGCTACGACTCAGCAGGTATTGCTGTCCTTGAAGGCCAGACTATTGGGTTACGACGCGATGTTGGCAAACTCGAAAATCTCGAACACCTCGTTGCTAAACAACCTCTGGACGGTCATATCGGCATTGGACATACACGCTGGGCAACTCACGGGCAACCTAGCGAACGCAATGCCCATCCACATATCAGCATGGATGGCAAGTTTGTAGTGGTTCATAATGGGATCGTGGAAAATTATCTTGCCTTACGCGAGGATCTCAAAGCGCAAGGCGTTATCTTTACCTCTGATACCGATACCGAGGTTATTGTCCATCTGGTTGCTATGTTCGCTGGACAAGGCCACGACATAACCGAATCTACCCGATTAGCCTGCGGAATGCTGCGTGGCGCACATGCCATTGTCGTCATGAGCGCCGATCAGCCAGATCGATTGGTGGCGGTACGCATTGGCAATGCAGGCGGCGTTGCGCTGGGAATTGGTACCGATGAGATGTTTATTGCCTCCGATATTCCGGCGATTTTGGAACATACTCGGCACATGATCTTTCTGGAAAGCCGCCAGATAGCCACCGTCGTTAGCGATGGTTACAGCGTCCAAACACTGGATGGGCATCCTGTCGAAGTTGCCATCCACGACATTCCGTGGGACCCGGCGGTTGCCGGACGCGGCGAATATCGTCACTTCATGCAAAAAGAAATCTTTGAACAAGGTCGGGCGATCACCGATACCTTACGGGGGCGCATCGACTTCGAGTCCGGCTGTGTAACATTGCCCAATATGCAATTGACCGCCGCCGAAGCCATGCGGCTGAAGCGTATGGTCATAGTGGCGTGTGGCACCAGTGCCTATTCAGGACTCGTCGGCAAATTTATGATTGAGGCATTAGCCCGCCTACCTGTCGAAGTCGATTACGGTAGCGAATATCGTTACCGCGATCCAATCCTCGACGCTGACTGCGCGGTACTAGCCATCACACAAAGTGGCGAAACCGTTGACACATTGGCAGCGATGGAAGAAGTCCGCACCAAAGGGGCGCGACTGTGGACAATCGTCAATGCGCTTGGCAGTCAGGCTATGCGGACATCGGATGGCTATATTACCATGCAAGCTGGCCCGGAAATCGGGGTTGCTTCGACTAAAGCCTTTACTACCAGTGTCGTTGATCAATATTTGTTGGCACTTTACCTAGGGCAATTGCGCGGCATGATTTCGCCAGAACAGGGTCGCGCCCACACACACGATATTGCTCGACTGCCTGATCTAGTAGGACAGGTGCTGGATCGCGCCCCAGAAGTTCAGGCGCTTGCCGACAAATTAGCGGACTACGAAGATTTTCTGTATCTAGGGCGCGGTATCAATTATCCTATTGCCCTCGAAGGCGCACTCAAACTCAAAGAGATCAGCTATATCCACGCCGAAGGCTATCCCGCCGGCGAAATGAAGCATGGCCCAATTGCACTGATCGACAAAAACATGCCAGTGGTGGCAATTGCCATTCGCGATAGTGTCTATGACAAAATGATCAGCCAGATCGAACAAGCCAAAGCGCGACATGGAATCGTGATCGCGATTGCGACAGAAGGCGATACGTTTATCGCCAGCAAAGCCGATCATATGTTGTATGTCCCCGAAGTGCCAGAATTCCTGAGTCCTGTTGTTACGGTGATTCCGCTGCAACTGCTGGCCTATTACATTGCCGTGAATCGTGGTCGTGACGTGGATCAACCGCGTAACCTCGCCAAGAGTGTAACTGTCGAGTAATTCATCGGCCTAGTTCATATTCACCCTCTGCAATACAAAAACGTGGCGCA
>JBDTVG010000096.1:0-8636 GCA_040007395.1 Chloroflexota bacterium | reverse complement strand
GAACATATTCGCCTACGAAGCCCGCGCCGAAGAAGGTGGCTATGTCAATGGTGTGATGGCTGCACTGTTGAGCAAATCGGGGACTATTGGTATCGTTGGCCCGATTGAAGCGGGTGATGCAAAACTGTATATCGATGGCTTCAAGCAGGGCGCGTTGGCTTCGGGCAAGATCAAGCCTGATGGGGTCAAGGTGATCTATACAGGCAGCTTTGGCGACACCCCAAAGGCCGCTGAATCCGCCAAGACTCTGATCAGTCAGGGTGCAGATGTACTGACTGGTTCCGCGCAGCAGGTCCCCGGCGCAATCTCCGAGATCCAAAAGGTTAAGGGCTACTGGTTTGGGACGCAAACGGATCAGGCCGCAGGGTGGCCCGATACCGTTGTCGCTGGACAGGTCTATGATTGGACGAATGTCCTCGAAGACATGATCACCAAGCGTCTGGAAGGGACAAAGGGCGGTGTCGCCTACACCATCTCCCTAAAGGATGGCGGCGAAAAGATTGTCTTCAACGATAAAACCACCATTCCTGACGACGTGAAGAAAGCCGCCGCTGATGCTGCTGACAAGATTGAATCTGGCGACATTATGGTAGTCGGCAACCCGGCGATGGCTGCAACAATGGAAGCAACAGCCGCGAAGTAGTTATTAACCTCACCCCTTTCCCCTCTCCATAAGATGGAGAGGGGAATTAATTTGGTAAACGAGAAAATATATGATGAGATTTTACCAATAGGATGAGCAATTATAAACCAAACGTTATTGATTCAGTTCCCAAATGGCTCGCCATTCTTGTCGGTGGTATCGGTGCCGTGATTGGGTTTACACAACCCCTTTGGGTAGGCATTCTCTATGTTGTTGTGATTGTTTCAGTAGGTTTTGTTTGGATGAAATTACGAGAAAGTGCCAAGAATTAATCGTCGTTTTGAAATTAGCTGCGCCGTGCAGTAACTCAGGATAACCCCACATGCCCACAGCGACCCTTGAACATGTTGAAATGCGTGGCATTACCAAGCGCTTCCCCGGCGTGACCGCCAATGAACACGTCGATCTCGATATTCGGCAGGGTGAAGTCCGCGCGCTGCTAGGCGAAAACGGCGCGGGCAAATCCACCCTGATGAAGATGCTGTACGGAATGCTCCAGCCGGATGAGGGCGAAATTCTGCTGAATGGTACGCGCACCCGCATCGAGTCACCTGCCGATGCGATCCGGCATGGCATTGGCATGATCCACCAACACTTCATGCTGGTTCCGTCACTGACAGTGGCGGAGAATGTAGCGCTTGGTCTGCCTTCGGCACGCCGCCCGCTGCTGGATACGGCTTCAGTCATACGCGGTATTCGTGATCTTAGCGAGCGCTACGGCCTCAAGGTTGATCCGGGGGCGTATGTCTGGCAGCTTTCGGTGGGCGAACAACAGCGTGTCGAGATCATCAAAGCGCTGTACCGCAACGCCCGCGTTCTCATCCTCGATGAACCAACTGCCGTATTGACCCCACAAGAAGTGATCGATCTGTTCAAGATCCTGAAGCAGATGACCGAGAATGGGCACGCACTGATCTTCATCTCTCATAAGCTGCAAGAGGTGTTTGCGGTTAGTGATCGTATAACGGTACTGCGGAATGGTCGCGTGGTTGGCTCTATGCCAACACAATCGGCAACCCGCGACTCGCTCGTGCGGCTCATGGTCGGGCGGGAGATCGCCTTGCAGGTCGAACGACCTCCTGTCGAACCGGGCGCGGTACGTCTGACCTTACGCAATGTGCAAGCGGTCAGTGATCGCAAACTGCCCGCCTTGCGTGATGTGTCGTTCGAAGTGCGGGCCGGCGAGATATTAGGAGTTGCTGGAGTATCGGGCAATGGGCAGCGCGAATTAGCGGAAGTTGTCGCTGGACTGCGACACCGGACAGATGGCAGCATCTTGATCGATACAACCGACATATCGTCGGCTTCTGTTGCCGAGCGGATCGCGATTGGATTGTCTTATGTGCCGGAAGAACGCATGAAAGATGGCGCGATTCGCAGCTTTTCGGTTGGCGAAAACGCAATCTTGCAAACACATGGGCGTGCGCCAATTTCATCACGCGGTGTGCTGCACTTCCGCAACATCAAACGATCTACGCAAGAACTCATCGACAGTTTCAATGTCAAAACGCCCGGACAGCAAACGGCGATCCGCAATCTTTCTGGCGGCAACATTCAAAAGCTCATTCTGGCTCGCGAACTATCGCGACAACCGCTTGTTCTGGTCGCCGCACAGCCGACTCGTGGCGTGGACATCGGCGCGACTCTGTATATCCACCGCTGCTTACTCGACCAACGCACACGCGGCACAGCGACCCTGCTTATCTCCGAGGATTTGGACGAAATTCTTGCACTATCAGATCGGATCGCGGTGATGTACGAAGGCGAGGTTCGCGGCATTGTATCACGCGCCGAGGCCACGCCGGATCTGCTTGGTATGCTCATGGCAGGTGGTCAGATCGAATTGGCGGAAACGACACCCTAACAGCAGAATTTAGTAACGCCCCATTTTAAGACTCATAGATTGACGACTATACACACCTTACCTATACTTTGGGTACTAACAGTTTGATACACAAATTATCTGAGGTGCCATGAATAGTATCGGAACTGCGGAGAAAATTAGTCTTTTGACGATGATTATTTCGAAAATAAATAGACATGCACGGGAACAGCAGCTTGATTCCCAAAGTGCAGGCGTAAGCAGCTTGCAACACGGTATTTTACAAATATTGAGTATCTCAACGCATACCAGCAGCGAATTAAGCCGCATGATGATGCTAGACCCATCAACACTGGTTCCTGTCGTGGATTCGCTTGAGCAAAAAGGGCTTATTCAACGTAGTATCGATCCGAAAGATCGCCGTCGCACGCCACTCGTGTTGACTGAACAAGGCATTGAGGCGCTGAGGCGAATCGCTAAAAGCAGCGAAGCCGATCCACTGATGACCAGTTTACAAATGCTAGGACAAGAGAACGCGGAGCAACTTCTCGCACTGCTAACCGACGTACTGCGGCACATGCCCGATGGTGAGGCGATACTGGCTAGATTAGATCAGGCTGAAAAAGGCGAATAAGCCTCGTCAGAATATTGACCTGTTACTGTTACACGATGCTCGGTTTCCGCCCAGTCGCCATCAGATGAGAACTTGCTCCAATAAGAGTTGGTTCTGTTTCGAGTTTCCGAACCCATTCTAGCAAATGTTGACGTTTGTCTGAATCTGCCCAAAAGCCATCAAAATATGTCGTTAGCCAGCCAACGCCTTCAATTGCCAGCAGATTAACCTCTGCAAATCCCGCCGCTTTGACTTCGTTTTCCAGATCAAGAGGATAGTGAAAATAGGCAGTCGTGAAATAACCGCGTTGGTCGGTTGGGTTGCGATGCTGACCATCAATCAGATCGGCATCGATGAGACTGGCGAAGTGAGGATCGGAGGCGAAATTTTGCCGCAGCCCATCCAGCAGCGAGGCAAAACGTGAAATTCCTACGGCGAAGATGATGCCGCCCGGTTTCAATACCCGATAGGCTTCTTGTAAGGCAAGCTGCCGATCAGCGGCTTCCGTGAGATGATACAACGGCCCTAAAAATAGGACGGCATCGGCGCTGTTATCGGCTTGATTCAAGTGTCGTGCATCACCGACTTGTGTACTTGCCAGTGGGTGCGGTGAATGTGCCTGTGTAGCGTTGGCTTGCTCGATATGCAGCGGAGTCGCATCAATGAGGTGGACTTCGTAGCCCAATTGCGCCAGCCAAAAAGCGTAAATACCCGCACCGCCGCCCACATCAAGCACACGGGCAGGCGTGGGTACAATAAAGCGCTGAATAATATCCTGAGTACGGGCAAGTTCTAGTGGCCCGTTGCTCTGTTCCAGACGCTTTTCTTCTCTACCCTGCTTATAGAATGATAGGATTTCGTCAGGAACTTCTGAGCTGGAGTCGTCAAGCATATTCGTGCTTTAACCTCAGTTCATTCAGGCGCTCAATTTGGTAACTCATTGGCATTCGCTCAACCCTAAAGGTAAGTAACTTTAGACAGGATTCCTGACCACCTCAATCGATCTGTCGTTGTGCCATTGTACGGCTTCGACAGCAGGTTCGGCTTCGTGGAGCAGCGTTTTAATCAAAAATCGCATGTGATCCGCATCACCTGTGGTGAGGTAGCGTACCTGACCCACAGCGCCCGCTGGATGGGCAAGCTGGCGCTGTGCCAGCACACGCCCCAATTGTCGTGCCACTGCGGGCGCAGGATCAATGATTTCAATATCGGAGCCAAGCTGTGCCCGAATCTGTTTGTCTAAAAATGGGAAATGGGTACAGCCGAGAACAAGCTCATCGATTCCGGTGGCTTTGAGCGGATCGAGATACCCGGCAACAATCGCTTGTGACTGAGGCGTATCCGGCGCACCTTGTTCAACCAGCAGAACCAATTCAGGGCAAACTTGTGTTTCGACTTGAATGCCGTTGGCGAAGCGGTCAAGTACGCTAGCGAACAATTCGCCCTGATAAGTCGCTTTGGTGGTAATCACGCCGATCACACCAGTTTTGGTATGTTCGGCGGCGGGCTTGATGGCAGGTTCCATGCCAACAATGGGGATCGCAGGAAAGGCAGTGCGGGCATAATGAAGCGCGGCAGCGCAAGCCGCATTACAAGGGATAACAATCAGCTTGCAGTTTTGATCGAGCAAAAACTGGATAATGCCGCTGACAAAGGATCGGATTTCTTCACGAGGGCGCGGGCCATAGGGCAAATGTCCCTGATCCCCGACATAGATCACGGACTCGCTGGGCAGCAATTGACGCACTTCGCGCAGCACCGACAGCCCACCTACCCCTGAGTCGAGCATTCCAATGGGTCGGGAATCAGTGGAATCAGCCATTGTCGTTTAATCCTGTCTATTCACCGTTTTAGCGGTGGGCTGCCGCCACGAAAGCGGAAAACAGGCGGCGCATCGTTTCGCTGTATTCGGTCATTTCTTCAGGATGCCACTGTACCCCGACAAAGAAGCGGGCGTGTGGCAGTTCAACGCCTTCGATCAAGCCATCATCGGCATAGGCGGATACCCTAAGATTTGGGGCGACTTCGCGCAAGGCTTGGTGGTGCAGGGTATTCACTTTCACGGTCTGCGTGCCGAGAATAGCTGCCAACTGTGTACCGTCTTCGATCTGGACAGGATGGGCTTCAAAACCGCGTGGGGCTTTTTCCCACATATCGTGCTGCTGACCTGTATAGCCCGGATACTCGGTGGCAATGTCACGGTACAGAGTCCCGCCTAGCGCGACATTCACAACCTGCACGCCTCGACAGATGCCAAACACAGACTTGTTTTCGGCAGCCGCCCAACGTGCCAACTCGATCTCTGTTGCGTCACGATCCGACTGAATGCTCTGCACCAGATCGTCGTTTGCCATGCCATAACGGTCTGCATCTACATCGCCGCCACCGCTGAACAAAACACCGTCAACACGATCATAGATCTCGCGCAGACTTACTTGATCTAGATCGGGCGTAATCAATATAGGTAAACCGCCCGCCATCGCTACCGATCTGGTATAAGCGGGCAGCACCCCATAAAATGCTTCTTTCTTAGAGGATTGACGTATTCCACAGGTAATCCCGATCAGCGGTTTAGCCATGAGCCATGCCTGCTACTAAGCAATTATCGCGATTATTCTTCGCTGCTGTCGGTGCCGAGGTCGCGGCGGCGTTCCTTGAGACGGGTTGCTTTACCACTCAGGTTACGCATGTAATACAGTTGAGCGCGACGGACTTTGCCGTGACGCAGCACTTCGATCTTGTCGATGCGGGGGCTGCGGAACAAGAAAGTACGCTCCACGCCGACACCATGACTAGCGGTACGCCGCACGGTGAAGTTTTCCTGCTGCCCGCCGTGACGCTTGCGGATTACCGTCCCTTGAAAAACCTGAATGCGTTCCTTGCCACCTTCGACGATACGCAAGTGGACACGCACTGTGTCGCCGGAAACCACTGTCGGGAAGCCCCGATCAGTGCCGTCTAATACTTTGATCAAATCACTACTCATAATGCAAATCCTCTAGCCTATATGCCCTTTAGATAGTGTTCAAAGCGGCCTACAGGCCACCGAATAGGACATTATAGCAGGCGATACCCCTGTCGCCAATGGTAAAAAGCCAGCGATGCAGGGCAAACAAAAGGGCGCTATCGTCAATTCTGGCTATCGTGTGTTATGCTTGGCAATGCGTGCCAATAGAGTTACTGAGACGAGATAAATTTGATGCAGGTGTCTCATCATCTTAGCCGAACCATTGCCATTCTCATGGTGTTTAGTGTGCTGGGGGTGTATGTTATCTCCGTTGTGCCCAGTTTGGCACAGTCGCAAACACAGCTACTAGCACAGTCGCCGGATGTGACTCCAACCGCCACCAGTGACTCAGCCGACTCCGCGCCCGCTCAATCCAACCAGATCTACCCAACGGTAGAAGCACTGCCAACGGTAGGACTTGCTGGAGATAAATTTACCCGTGTCACTATCTCCGATGCCGTGTTAGCAGGTATCGGCAAAACGTGGCTATCTTTCATAAACGTCAATGACAAACCCACTACGATTACCCCCGGCACGCCTACACCCGCCAACCAGATCGAAACCGTGTATATCGCGGCTCCTAGCGGCGGTACGCCTATTAAAGTGATCGATCTTCCAGCAACTACAGGCCAGCAGGTGTTTTGGTCGCCCAATGGGGCGTATCTGGCCTATTTCGTGCCAACTGGCAGCGGAGTTGGGCTGTATATCCTCGATTTGAAGATCGGACTTAGCTTGCGACTCTTTGAGTTGGAGGATCTCAGTCCGCGTGGCATTCCGAGCTTACCTACATGGTCGCCGGATAGTGCCGAATTGACGATCTCGCTGGCAACAGATTATGATGTAGACATTTATAGTATCAATGTTGATGGGACAAATTTTCGCAATCTGACTTCAACCCCTGCTTTTGATTTCTGGCCCACGTGGTCGCCCGATGGTCAATATCTCGCCTTTGTCTCGGATCGCGCACAATGCCCAACTTGGATTCCTAACGAGCCGGGATCGTGCTATCGACCTGATTTTCCTACGCCCGATGGCGGCAATCTGTATGTCATGGAAGCGCAAAGCGGGCAAGTCCGCAAGCTTTCCGACGAATGGGTCACTGCGCCGCCGCATTGGATTTCAGCATCGCGGCTATCGTTTACGGCAGGCAAACGCGGCGACTCTACTGCTGGATCGGCGTTGTGGTGGGTCGATCTGCGCGGGGGACCCGCGCACCGGATCAGCGATGATACCCCCGGCCTGCTTATCACTCGCGATAGCTGGTCTGCCGACGGTAGGCGTGTGGTCTATCAGGAAGCTGATGCCGAAACACGTATCGTGATCCGTGACGACGCAGGTACTGAGATCGCCCGTTCGACCCAGCTTAACTTCCCGCGTGTGGCGTTCGCGGCAAGCTGGTCGCCTGACGGCAAACGATTAGTCATGGGCGGACGTAACGCTCAATGTCCCTATGGAATGCTCCTGACCGACGATACGTTCAAGGTTATCAAAACCTCGTCGCCTAACCCCGGTGTCTGCGATCCTTCATGGTCGCCCGATGGTCGCTATATTGCGTTCAACGGCGTAACGCAAACCGCCAGCGGAACCGATGGGCGCTTCGATGTGTATCTTGCGGAAGCCAGCGGAGTCGGCGGACGCAACCTGACCGGGCGACTCGGTGGGCAGATCCGCTTGTTGGGCTGGGTAAACTTCAACGCGCAGCAATAAGCGAGGGCGCGTGCAATTCGCATGGTTCAAAGCTATAGCGCCTTCATCCTGCTTTGATACAAATACGCTCCTTGTCGTATAATGCTGAATCGTGGATGAGTCTGTAGTGTAACGTCAACAGTGTAACGTCAACAGTGGAGGAAGCATGTCGGATCTCGTGGGCAAATGGTTAGGCCAGTACGAAATCACAGAGATAATCGGCAAAGGCGGGATGGCAGTTGTTTACCAAGCCCGACAGCCTTCAATGGCTCGTGATGTAGCCGTTAAAGTCATTAGCAGCGAACTGACCAATAATACTGAATTCATCAGCCGCTTTGAGCATGAGGTACGGTTGATCGCCCATTTGCAGCACGCTCACATCTTACCTGTCTACGATTTTGGGCGGGAAGATGCCACGATCTTTCTGGTCATGCGCTTGGTCGATGGTGGTTCGATGGATCAAATGCTGCGAACGGGCGGCCTGCCGATCCAACAAACGGCACGGTTGCTAGAACAAATTGCCTCTGCGCTGACCTATGCGCACGGCGAAGGGGTCGTTCACCGCGATCTCAAGCCCAATAACATTCTGATCGATAAATCGGGCAGTCCGTACCTGACAGACTTCGGCATTGCCAAGCTGATCAAAAACGATGCAATGCTAACAGCGACAGGGATGGTGATGGGGACACCCTCCTATATGGCTCCTGAACAGTGGAGAGGGGAGTCGGTAGATGCACGCACCGATATTTACGCACTCGGTTGTATGCTGTACGAAATGCTAACTGGGCAGTTACCCTTCTACGGCGAGACCCCGTATGCCTTAATGTACAAGCACTTCGACGAGATGCCCCCCACCCCAAGTAAA